>CAIKWV010000037.1 GCA_903831165.1 uncultured cyanobacterium | reverse complement strand
CCGAGGCTGGTGAGGCCGAAGATCAGCGGGATCAGGGTGCGGCGGCTGACCGCATGGGCCGCCAGCAGGGGCAGCCCCAGCACGGGGATGGCGGAGCCGAAGGCCCACAGCCAGCGCTGGCGCGGATCGTCCCCGAGGCGACGGCGAATCGCCCGTTGGATCGCATCGCTCATCGGAACAGCAGCCGGGATCCCCATGTTGCTGCCCGGAGCCGGCCGCCGCCCTTCAGGATCGGCGCGGGGCGCCCCGGCGCTGGGCCAGCACCGCCTGCACCTGGCGCCAGGGGACGCCGTGATGGGCCAGGGCCACCTGCAGATGAAACAGCAGATCGGCGGCTTCGCCGGCGATCTCAGCGGCGTTGTCGTCCTTGCAGGCCATCACGAACTCGGCGGACTCCTCGCCGATCTTCTTGAGGATGCGGTTGTCGCCACCCTCCAGCAGGCGGTTGGTGTAGCTGCCCGGCTCCGGCCGATCCCGGCGCCCTTCAATCACCCGCGCCAGCTCGGTGCAGACATCGGCCGGCGGCGGCAGGGCGGCAGGACCGCCCGGGCAGGGCTCGCCGCCCTCCGCTCCGTCCGCGCCACCCGTTTCGCCGTAGAAGCAGCTGCGGGCTCCGGTGTGGCAGGCCACGTCGCCCTGTTGTTCGACCGTCAGCAGCAGCACGTCCGCATCGCAGTCGTAGCGCAGGCCCCGCAGCCTCTGTAGGTGGCCGCTGGTGGCCCCCTTGTGCCACAGCTCCTGGCGGGAGCGGCTCCAGTAGTGGACCTCGCCGCTGCTGAGGGTGGATTCGAGCGCCTGGCGGTTCATCCAGGCCACCATCAGCACCGCCCCATCCAGCCAGTCCTGGGCCACGGCCGGGATCAGACCGGCCTCGTTCCAGCGCAGGCCATCCATCCAGGCAGGACCGCTCGGGTCCGGACCGCTCGGGCTGTCACTCACGGCAATGGGGGGCACTGGCTGCACGCTACCCAGGAGCCCGCTGGTTGCCCCGGGAACAACGGCGCGGCGGCGGCACCTGCCTGGTCCCCCTCCGTCGCCCCGCACCAGCCAGGACTTTCTTCCGGCTGGGATGATGGCGGCAGTGCCATCCGCCATGTCCATACCCGCGGCCTACACCTGCAGCAAGACCTTCAGCGGCTTCCCCTGCACCCATCGCCAGTGGCGCCATCCGGGGCATTGCCGCTTCGTGCACGGCTACAGCCGCAGTTTCCGCTTCTGGTTCCAGGCCAGAAGCCTCGACCAGCACGGCTTCGTGGTCGATTTCTCCAGCCTCAGGTCCCTGCAGCAGCGCCTGGCCGCCCAGTTCGACCACACCTTCCTGGCCAACGCCGACGATCCGCTGCTGGCCACCTGGCAGTCCCTGCATGAGCAGGGGGCCCTGGACCTGCGGGTGATGACCAATGTGGGCATGGAGGCCAGTGCCGAGCTGGTCTGGGGCTGGGCCAACGAGCTGCTGCAGGCCCGCGAGGGCGGCCGCAGCTGCTGTTTCCGCGTCGAAGCCCGCGAGAACGAGAAGAACGCCGCCTGCTTCACGGCCGTGCCGCCCTGGTTCCGGACGACCACGCCCATGGCCGACGACGACGACCTGGATGACCCCTGGCCCGAACTGGCCTTCCGGGAAAGCTCCTACGACGAGCCCCTCGACTCCTACGGCGACGAGCCTGACCAGCAGCCCGAGGGCCTGGGCATCTGGGAAGCTCCCTGAGGCCGGCGCCATGGTCGGCGCCCCCCGGCTCGCCACGGCCTGGGCCCTGTGGCTGGGGCCGCTGATCCAGACCCTGCCGTTGCTGGGGCTCGGCGGGCGCTTCTCGGCCTCACCCCGCTGGTTCGCCAGCCACCACCGCCACGGGGCCGTTGATCGAAGCCCGAAGCCTGCTGCGGCCACCCCTGCAGCAGGCGCGCTGGCTGCCGGCGGGGTAGAACCGGACAGCGAAACGCCACCATGCCGCCGAGCGCCGATCCCCGCCTGATCCCCCGCCAGGAACGGCTGCTGGCCGAGCTGCGCGCCGCCGAACAGGAGCTTTCGGGCCAGGATCTGCACGCACGCCTGCGCAGTGGCAAGGGCGCCATGGGGCTGGCCACGGTCTATCGCCACCTCCGCCAGCTGCAGCAGAAGGGGCTGGTGCGCTGCCGCCACCTGCCCAGCGGCGAAGCCCTGTTCGCCCCCACCGAGCGCGATGAGCACCACCTGACCTGCGTCGACTGCGGCAGCACCGTGCGGCTCGCCCACTGCCCGGTGCATGACGTCCATCTCCACGACACGGACCTGGCGGGGTTCCTGCCCCTGTTCCACACCCTGGAGTTCTTCGGCCTCTGCACCGACTGCCGCGAGCGTCAGGCGGGCGATCGGGAACCATGAACGCCACCGATCCAACCCTTCAGAATCCCGCAACAGCCCCTGGCCCCCAGGGGCGCGGGCGCCGGCGTCCGGATTCCGGTCCCGAGTCGCGGGTGTCCGCTGGGCTGAGGCCCTGGCGGCAGCTGGCGGCGGCTGGGTCGTCGTGGTCGCGGCGGCGAGGACGGTGGCCGGCGGGACTGGCCCTATTGGCGCTGCTGGTGTTGCTGTTGGCGGGCTCCGGGCCAACGGGGGCCTGGGCCGCGGCGGCGGCGGCCGGCCCTGGCCTTCCCCCGGCGGCCAGCAAGTCAACCCAAGCGATTCCCCAGACCGGCGACAGCAGTGCCGGCGAGGCCGGCAGCTTCCAACTGGGCAAGGTGCGGATTCTGGGGGTGCCCGTGATCACGGTGGCCACCCCCACCGTGGTGGGCGACGGCCAGGGCCCCGATGCGATCACCCGCGCCCAGGTGATTGAGGGCAACCTGACCCTGCTCTACCGGCAGCACCCGATCTGCAGCAGCGGCGAGAGCCTCGCCGAAACTTTCCTGGAGGAGGGTTTTCTGCACGGCCAGGAGCGGGCCTGCAACGGCGACAACCTTGGTCTGCTGGGTGATCCCCAGGCCCTGAAGGTGGAGGTGCAGCGGGATGGCACCGGGCCGATTCGGCTCGTCGCCCGGGTGAGCGGGCGCGCCCAGCCCCTGCCCCTGCTCACCGTCACCGACGAGGACGTGCGTCTCAATGGCATCGGTGCCGAGCCCTTGGCGGAGCGCTGGCGCAGCCTGCTGGAACGGCGGCTGCGCTTCGCCCGCCAGCTGATGCGGCCGGAGAACCTGCAGCGGCGTCTCAAACTGGCGATCCAGCTGGAGCTGGGGCTGGCCCTGGCGATTGCGCTGGTGCTGCTGCTCTGGCGCTGCTGCCGCCATCGCCTGCTCCAGCTGGAGCAGCGCTCCCTGCGGGAACGGCGAAGCCGGGGTCAGAACCTGCGGCTGCAGGCCCTGCAGACCTTCTGCCGCCTGTTGATGGCAGCCGTCCTGAGCCTGCTGTTCAGCATGGCCGGGATAGCCCTGTTCACGGTTCCGGGCCAGGTGCCGCGGGCCCTCGACCTGCTGCTGCAGCCCTGGGGCATCGGCGCCAAGCTGCTGCTGGGCTGGTTGGGTTCCAGGGCCCTGAGCGCCCTGATGGAGCTGCTGTTACGGCAGTGGGCCGGCAACGTCAATGTGCCGACCCAGCGGCGCGCCCGCCGGGATCAGCGCTTTCAGAGCCTGCGGCTGGTGTTTCGCCGCCTGATTGACCTGTTGGCCGTGGGTCTCGTGGCGCTGTGGATCCTCAGCGAGTTGCCCGGTGTGGCGGAGCTCTCGGGCAGCGCCCTGCTGGCCAGCGGTGCCCTGCTCGGTGCCCTGGCGATCGTGTTCCAGGGCCTGCTGCGGGATTTCGTCTCCGGGCTGGAGCTGCTGTTCGACGATCGCTACGCCATCGGCGACAGCGTCGAGATTCAGGGGTTCAGCGGTGAGGTGGTCGATGTGGGCGTGCTCAGCACCGAGCTGCGCTGCCTGGATCAGCGGGTGGTGGTGATCCAGAACAGCGATTGCAGCCGGGTGGTGAACCACACCAAGCTGCGTTCCGGCGTGGAGCTGCAGCTGGTGCTCTCCCACGCCGTGCGCCAGCTGCCCGAGGTGCTCGCCCTGCTGGCGGCGGAGGCGGCCCGCTTCGGCGCCGATCCCACCTGGGAGAGCGTGCTGCTGGAAGCGCCCCAGCTGCGCGGCATTTCGGCCGTGACCCCGGAAGGCATCACCGTCAGCTTGCTGCTGATCTGCCAGGCCGGCCAGCAACGGGCCGCCGAACGGGCCCTGCTGGCGCGGCTGACCCAGCGTCTGCAGGAGCAGTCCATTCCCCTGGCCGACCGGAACGGCGTGACAGAGGGGCTGGGGGCCTGAGGAGCCGGCCGGGGGTGAGGTTGCACAACCCCTCCAGGAGCGTCGAGCGTCTGGCACGTCGGGATCCAGCCACTTGGTCTCTGCCCTGATGGCGAGCTGAATCTCCACAGCGGCCGAGTCGCCCACGCGTTCTGTTCGGTGATCGATGCGTACGCGATGCATCGGCCCCATCGGAGCCTTTCGGGGTCAGCGCGTTGCCGGCTGCCGGGCGGACTGGCCGCCGATCCGCCCGCAGGCCCCCATCCCAGGCCAACATCAGCGTCGCCCGGCTCCCACCCTGCGGCCGAAGCCGGCCCACCGCAGTCCCATCCCATGGCGATGCCTCGCCCGCCGACCCGGAGCCAACCCCTGCCCAACCTGCTGCGCACGGTCGAACGGGATGGGATGCACTGCGCCGGCCTGGTGCTGCTCGGTGGCCTCGCCTTCGGGGCGGGCCTGATCCGGCTCTTGGTGGGCCCCCTGCATCAGAGCAGCGATTTCAGTCTGAACGTGCTGGCCCAGGCGGTGCTGCAGCTGCTGGGTCCCCTGCTGGTGGCCCTGTTGGCCCTGACCCGGCTGATGCCCCACTGGCTGGAGCGCTCCCGCCGTCCCGGTGCCAGGGCCTGGTGGCATTCGCTGCTGTCCGCCGGGATCGTGGGCGCGCTGCTGTTCAACCTGTTCCTGGTGGTGGTGCTGCTGACCGGGATGCTGGTGACCCCGCGCGCCGATCTGCTGGGCGAGTGGCGCGATCTGCTGGCGACGATCCCGGCGGCGACCCTGCTGGAAGCCATGGGACGCTCGGG
>CAIKWV010000036.1 GCA_903831165.1 uncultured cyanobacterium | reverse complement strand
GGCGGCGCCACCGGATCGGCAAAGCTCTCCCAGTCCCGCACCGGACTGCTGCTGGCGAGCATCAGGGGCAGATCCGCCGGCAACAGGCGGCTGAGCCGGCGGGCCAGCCAGACCTCCCCCAGCCTGTCCGGGGCCTCGAGCTGCTGATCGAGGAAACGTTGCACCGCCGCGTCGGCCTCGCACCAGCGCCGGCGTAGATCCAGGCAGGCGGCCTGGGGTTCATCGCCACGCTCCAAAGCGGGCCGAGCCGCCAGCCAGCGCGCCAGCCCACCGCTGTACTGGCGCTGGGGCGGCACCGTGCCCAGCGGGTCCAGGCAGCGGGGATCGCCCTGGCTGACGAGCACTTGATCGCCTCCGAGGTTCTGGAGCCATTGCTGCAGGCGACGACTGGCAGGCAGGGAGCCCAGCCGCAGCACCTGGCTGGCCGCGAGTTCCGTGGGCGGAGTGCTCAGGATCAGGTCATAGGCGCCCACCAGCGGCAGATCCGCCAGACCGCGCAAACCCGAGAGCGGATCGGCCAGCAGGGGCCAGCCGCTGCGCCGCAACCATCGCCGCAGGGATTGCATGTAGGTGGGCCAGTCGGCCGGATCCCCCCGCCAGGGGCCGGCCACCACCACCCCGGGGCGATCGGGATCGAGCGATGCCTGGGCGCCCCCGGAATCCGGTCCGGCGCCGGCAACGGCCCCAGCCACGCCAGCCCGGGAACCGCAAGCTCCAACTGCAGCCGCGTCAGCGGTGGTCGCCACCTGCCGGAAGGCCAGATCCTGCGGGACCAGCCCCCCGTGGTCCAGCCCAGGCGGCATCGGCTCCAGAGCCAGGTTGCTGAGGGCCTCGCCGCTGATGTGCAGGGGTTCTTCAAAGGGGAGATTGAGATGGACCGCACCGGCCGGAGCCCCCAGGCCATCGCCGCGGGCCGCCACCAGCGCCCGGGCGGCCATGGCCTGCAGCGTGGCGCCGGCCATGGCCGCCAAGCCGGTTTCGGCGCCCAGGCCGACCCAGCGGCAACAGACGGCCAGGAACTGCTCCTGGGGCACCGCTTGATTGGCGCCGCAGTTCTTGAGGCGCTGGGGTCGATCGGCACTGAGCAGCAGCAGGGGCACGGTGCCGAGATCCGCTTCCACGGTCGCCGCCAGCAGCTGGGCCACCGCCGTTCCCGACGTGGTGATCACCGCCGCCGGCCGACCTGTGGCCTTGCCGTGGCCGAGGGCGAAGAAGGCGGCGGAGCGCTCATCGACCGCCGTCAACAGCCGCAGTCCGCGCCGTTCCAGCAGGGCAGCGGCCTGGGCGAGGGGGGCGGAACGGCTGCCGGGGCAGAGCACCACCAGCTCCAGTCCGCCCTGGACAAGGGCCGTCAGCAACACCAGGGCGGCCCGCACATTGGCCGTGGCCAAGTCGGGGGCCTTCGAAGCCGGCCAGGCCGACAGGGGATCGCGCTCGCTCACCGCTCAGGAACCATGGCTGGTCAGGATGGAGCGATCATCCCTGCTCCGGCTCCAGCCGGCGATGCCTCCTCCGCCCATGCCCCCTCAGTCGCCAGTGCCGACGCCCCCTGCTGCGGCTCCCCCGCCCGGCCCCGTCCCGGGTCCCTCCGGCCTCCTGGCCCAGCTGAGGTCGTTGATCCTGTGGCTGCTGCTGGCCCTGTTGCTGCGCTGGATCGTGGTCGAACCGCGCTGGATTCCCTCGGGCTCCATGCTGCCGACCCTGCAGCTGCAGGACCGGATCCTGGTGGAAAAGCTCAGGCCCCGGCTCGGGCGGCCCCTGCCGGCGGGCACCATCGTCGTCTTCCATCCGCCGCCGGTGCTGCAGGCCGCTGGCTACGACCCGAACGCGGCCCTGATCAAGCGCGTGGTCGCTGTCGCCGGTGACCGGGTCGCCGTTAGGGACGGGCAGCTGCGGCGCAACGACCGGCCGGTGGAGGAGAGCTGGAGACAGGAGGCGATGGATTACGACCTCGATCCCCTGACGGTGCCGCCCGGCCATGTACTGGTGCTGGGGGACAACCGCAATGCCAGCCTCGATTCCCATCTCTGGGGGCCCCTGCCCTTGGACGATGTGATCGGAACCGCGTTCTGGCGTTACTGGCCCCTGGAACGTTTCGGTCCAATTCGGTTCTCCGCCAACACGCCCCCTGGGGGGACCTGAGCAGCTGCGATATGGTTTGCTGCGTGTCGCGAGGCACACGCGTCGACCTGCTCGGGAGATCCACATGTTCAACCCGGAGTTCCTGACCAGCGACAACGAGGCCATCAGCGGCAACTCGCTGATCCAGTACTTGCAGGACCAATCCCCCGATGTGCTGCAGCGGGTGGCCCGTTCCGCCAGCGGCGACATCCAGGACATCATTCGCCACAACGTGCAGGGTCTGCTGGGCATGCTCCCCGGTGAGCAGTTTGAGGTGAAGATTCAGGCC
>CAIKWV010000035.1 GCA_903831165.1 uncultured cyanobacterium | reverse complement strand
CTGGCGGTAGCCCTGGAACAGCGGCTGCATGAGGTGATGGGCAGCCAGCCCCCGGTTGTGCTGGTGACCAAGGACACCAACCTGCGCATCAAGGCCGATGCGGTGGGGCTGATCGCCCAGGACTACACCACCGACAAGGTGGACATCGCCGATCTCTACCCGGGCTTCTGCGAGCTGTGGGTCAGCGCCGAGCAGATGGACCGCCTCAAGGATGCGGCGGGTCTGGCCCTGAGTTCCCTGCCCGAGGGCAGCGGCGGCGTGGCCGGGCTGCAGGCCAATGAGGGGGTCACCCTGGTGGATCAGGCCCAGCCCAACCACACCATGCTGGCCCGTTACAACGCCCGCAGCGGATCTCTGCATCCGCTGCAGCGCGTCTCGAAGGTCAAGCTGGGTCGCATCCAGCCGCGCAACCGGGAGCAGACCTTCGCGCTGGATCTGTTGCTCGATCCCGACATCCCGCTGATCACGCTGGTGGGCAAGGCCGGCACCGGCAAGACCCTGTTGGCGCTGGCGGCCGGCCTCAATCAGGTAGCCGATGAACGTCTTTACGACCGCCTGCTGGTGACGCGCCCGGTGATTCCGCTGGGCAAGGACATCGGCTTTCTGCCCGGGGATCTGCAGGAGAAGATGGGTCCCTGGATGCAGCCGATCATTGACAATCTCGACTTCCTGTTAGGAGGCGGCGACGAGGCCCATCCCCAGCGCGGTGGTCAGCGAGCCCCGCGCAACAGCTGGAGTGATCTCAAGGGCATGGGATTGCTGGAAGTGGAGGCGATCAGCTACATCCGCGGCCGCTCGATTCCACGCCAGTACATGGTGGTGGATGAGGCCCAGAACCTCACCCCCCATGAGGTGAAAACGATCGTGACGCGCGTGGGACAGGGCACCAAGATCGTGCTGACTGGTGATCCATATCAGATCGATAATCCCTATGTCGATGCCGACAGCAATGGTTTGACCTGGTTGGTGGAGCGCTTCAAGGGTCAGGCTCTGGCGGGTCACGTCACCCTCAGCCGCGGTGAACGCTCTGAGCTGGCGGAATTGGCGGCCAATCTGCTCTGAAGCCAGTGCTGCCGATGGTCTTTGCTCCGCAAACGAAAGCCAGCAGCCTGGGCTGCCACGCTGACCCCCAGCCCTGCCCGGTTCAGCACGCCGATTCGTTCCTGGCTCTGATTCCAAGCCGGGTGCTGCCGGTGAACCTTCGGTTGCTGGGTCAGATGTCAGACCCGAACATTGGCTCTGAAGGTCGTCGCTTCAGTGGTTTGCAGCATCGCCTCCAGGCCTGGATCCACACGGACCCTGCGGAGATTGCGGGACTGGGCTGCTGGTGCTGTCCGAACTGGGAGTCCACCGGCTGCAAGGCTCCGAGCGCCGATGGCTAGGTCTGCCGCTTCAACCGAAGTCCGCCCCTCGCGCCATCCCCATCTGCCCCGGGCGAGCCAGAATCTGGTTTATATCCTGGCCCTGGCTTTGTCGCCGCTGTTGAATCTTTTGGTTCAGGGGCGTCTTTCGGCGAGCTTCGCCGCCTCCTCCGTGGCTGAAAGGCTGTGGTTCACCAGGCCGATCAACCTGCTCAGGGGGCTGGGGCCGGAGCGCCAACTGCCGCTGTCCAGCATTCACGGATTGGTGCTGGGCCTGGCCCTGGTTCTGTTGCTGATTCTGATGTTGCGCATCTGCGTGCATCGGGTGCCCCACGTTCGGCAACTGCTGGGAATCTTCGGCGTCGCCTGCAGCCTGGACCTGTTGATCAACATCGCTTTTCTGAACGCGGCTGTCTATCACTTGAAGCTAGCGTCCTATCAATTATTGATCGAGGCGATGGTCTTTTACGTCTCCTTGAATCTGGTCTTTTTCTTCTGGTATTGGTATGTCGATTACCCGCAGCAGCTGCGGGCCTGCGCCAACAGCGGCTGTCATCCCGCCATCCGTTTCCCGGAGCAAACCGAAAGCCCCGGCAGCGGCTGGCTGCCCCGGCCCGTGGATTACCTCTTCTTCACGGCCCTCTCCAGCAATACGCTCGGCCCACCGGAGGGCCACGCCGTGCTCGGCGGCCGTGTGAAGTGGCTGCAGATGGGCCATACGGCCACCGCCCTGATCATCTTCCTGATCCTGGTGGCCCGGGCCATCAACACCCTGAGTTGAGTGATCCGGCTGGTACCGCCAGGGAATTTGAGGGCATGGAGTTGGAGTTCGGGGCGCAGGCGCTCCCTTGGCACAGGGCCTGTTCGGCCAGGCTGCGCACAAGTTCAGACCATGGACTCAGGTCGGACCCACCGATCGAATTCTTCGGCGCTGATTTCGCCCAGGATCAGGGCCGCTTCCCGCAGGCTGAGCTGGTGCTCATGGGCGTGTTTGGCGATGGCGCAGGCCCTGTCGTAGCCGATGGAAGGGGTGAGCGCGGTGACCAGCATCAGGCTCTGGTCCACCAATTGGTCGATCCGGCTGACATCCGCCCGGAGCCCTTCGATGCAGTGGGCGCGGAAGCCGTCGCAGCCGCCGCTGAGCAGGGCGATGCTCTCCAGCAGGTTGTGGGCGATCAGGGGTTTGAACACGTTCAGCTCGAAGTTGCCCTGGCTGGCGGCCAGCTGCACGGCCGTGTTGTTGCCCATGACCTGCACGGCCACCATCGTCAGGCTTTCGCACTGGGTGGGGTTGACCTTGCCGGGCATGATGCTGCTGCCTGGTTCATTCTCCGGCAACAGCAGTTCGCCGAGCCCGCAGCGCGGGCCGCTGCCCAGCCAGCGGATGTCATTGGCGATTTTCATCAGACTGCCCGCCACCACGGTCAGGGCTCCATGGGCCGCCGCCAGCGGTTCATGGCCGGCCAGGGCCTGGAATTTGTTGGGGGCGCTGCTGAAGGGCAGGCCGATGCGCTCGGCCAACCTGGCGGCCACCGCCTCGCCGAAACCGGCGGGGGCGTTGAGCCCGGTGCCGACCGCCGTGCCGCCGATGGCCAGTTGCAGCACCTGTGGCAGGCTCCGGCGCAGGCTGTCCAGGCCCAGTTCCAGTTGGGCCACGTAGCCACTGAACTCCTGACCCAGGCTCAGGGGCACGGCGTCCTGCAGATGGGTGCGGCCGATCTTGATGATCGGGGCGAACTCCCTGGCCCGCTGGTCCAGGGCGTCGATCAGGCGCTGCAGGGCAGGCAGCAGGCTGCGTTCCAGTTCGATCGCCACGGCCAGGTGCATCGCCGCCGGGAAGGTGTCGTTGCTGGATTGGCTGAGGTTGACATGGTCGTTGGGGTGGACCGGGCTCTTGCTGCCGAGGACGCCCCCCGCCCGTTCGATCGCCCGATTGGCGATCACCTCGTTGACGTTCATGTTGGTCTGGGTGCCGGAGCCGGTCTGCCAGACGCGCAGGGGGAACTCCTGATCGAGGCGGCCGGCCGCCACCTCCTCGGCCGCCTCGACGATCACCGCCTGCAGGGAGGGATCCAGCCGACCCAGGGCACCGTTCACCTCGGCACAGGCCGCCTTGAGCTGGCCGATGGCCCGGATGATGGCCGGGGGCATCCGCTCGCCGTAGCTGAAGAAGTGCAGGGAGCGCTGGGTCTGGGCGCCCCAGTAGTGCTCGGCCGGCACCGCCAGGCTGCCGAGGCTGTCGCTCTCG
>CAIKWV010000034.1 GCA_903831165.1 uncultured cyanobacterium | reverse complement strand
CGCGTCGTTCGGCGCAGCGTCGCCCTCGATGCCCTCGAAGAGCAGCCCAGCGACGCCCACGACCGCTTCTTCTCCTTTGATCCGGCCGCCTGGGGCAGCGGCGAGCCGATGTGCTGCCACATCACCCGCACCACCGCCGCCACCCACCAGCTGATCCGGGACAACCTGCACCTGACGCCGATCTACGGCGGCTTCATCGACAGCAAAGGGCCCCGCTACTGCCCCTCGATCGAAGACAAGATCGTGCGCTTCGCCGATAAGGACAGCCACCAGATCTTCCTGGAGCCCGAAGGCCGTGACACCCCCGAGCTCTACGTGCAGGGCTTCTCCACCGGCCTGCCCGAGCGGCTGCAACTGGAGCTGCTGCGCACCCTGCCGGGCCTCGAGCAGTGCGTGATGCTGCGGCCCGCCTACGCGGTGGACTACGACTACCTGCCCGCCACCCAGCTCAAGCCCAGCCTCGAAACCAAGCGGTTGAGCGGTCTGTTCTGCGCCGGCCAGCTCAACGGCACCACCGGCTACGAGGAGGCCGCGGCCCAGGGCCTGGTGGCCGGCCTCAACGCCGCCCGCCTGGTGCACAGCCAGCCGGCGGTGCACTTCCCGCGCGAAGGCAGCTACATCGGCACCTTGGTCGACGATCTGATCAGCAAGGATCTGCGCGAGCCCTACCGGGTGCTGACCAGCCGCAGCGAATACCGGCTGGTGCTGCGCGGCGACAACGCCGACCGGCGCCTGACGCCTTTGGGGCGGGAGCTGGGCCTGATCGACGATCGCCGCTGGCAGCTGTTCGAGGCCAAGCAGGCGGCGATCGCCACCGAGAAACAACGGCTCGAGAGCGTGCGGCTCAAGGTGAGCGATCCGGTGGCCGCCGCCGTGGCCGCCGAAACCGGCGCGCCGATCCGCGGCTCGATCACCCTGGCGGAGCTGCTGCGGCGGCCCCAGTGCCATGGCGCCGACCTGGTGCGCCATGGCCTGGCCGATGGGGACCTGCCGCTGGCGGTGCGCGAAGCCGCCGAGATCGACATCAAGTACAGCGGCTATCTGGCCCGCCAGCAGCAACAGATCGATCAGGTGCGCCGGGAGCAGGGTCGCCCCCTGGCCAGCGACCTCGACTACGGCGCCATCGGCACCATTTCGACTGAAGCGCGGGAGAAACTGGCCCGCATCCAGCCCCGGACCCTCGGCCAGGCCGGCCGGATCCCGGGGGTCAGCCCCGCCGACATCACGGCCCTGCTGCTCTGGCTGGAGCTGCAGCGCCGCCAGCAGCCCGCGGCCGCTCGTCAGACCGGGGAACCGCCAGTACAGTTGCGCCACTCCTGAGCCGCCCCGAACGCCGGTGAGTCCGACCCCGCCCGGAACCCCTCCCCGCAGCGGCGCACCCCGGCCCCTCCGCGGCATCCCTCGCTCCCGCGCCTTCTGGGAGCTGAAGGCTGAGCAGATGATGAACCGGGTCTTCGATCCGGAAGCCACCATCGATGTGGGCGCCGATGGGGGCGAAGCCACCAGCCCCGGCCAGCACCGCCTGCCGGCTCAGCCGCCGGCACCGCCTGCCCCGGCCAGCCCCCAGGCCCGCGCCGGCAAAGCCTCCGAAGACCTGAAGCCCGCGGCTGAGGCTGGAGCCAGCCGCCGCCACGACCAATCGCTGCTGCTGATCACAGCCCTGGCGGGGGTGTGCCTGGTGAGCGCCGCCAGCTCGATCTTCTACGTCTCCCACTGGAACCGGCTGCAGCAAAGCCTCAGCCAGGAACGCAACCTGCTGCTGGTGGAACGCCTGCGCAGCCTGGGCCCCGCCGTCGCCACGCCCCTGACCGGGCCGGAGCCGGTGGCGCCGGGCCTGCCCCAGCCCAGCCTGACGCCCTCGGCGACAGCGGCGACAACGGCGCCGGGCAGCAGCGCCGATGGCCTGCCGCCACCGCCGCCGGAGGAACCCTGGATCCAGCAGCTCTCCAGCCTGCCCGGATCGGGGGCTGCCGCCCCCTCCGGTTTGCTGCGGGTTCCCGTCAGCCCCCAGCTCAGGGCGGCGGCCCCCCAGTCCCCGGCTCCTGCCCCAGCACCCGCCAGGCTCGCCGCCAGCGAGGCCCCGCTGCCCCAGCTGGTCGGCGTGGTGGGGGCGGCCGGCAAGGCGACCTCAGCCATCTTCCTGGTCAGTGGCAGCTCGATGAGCGTCGGCCCCGGTGAAACGATCGGCTCCAGTGGCTGGCGCCTGCGCACTGCCGATGGCGAGACCGCCCTGATCGAGAAGGGCGGCGACCTCCGCCAGGTCTCGATCATCAACGGCTTCTGAAGCTCCCTGTCGCTTCAGCCGATCCCGCGGCTGCCTCCAGCAGACCGGCGAGGCAGCCGGCCAGGGTTGGATCCCGTTGAACCGATCGGCTGCCTGCTGTGACGACCTGAACGTTCCCCCCAATCGGCCCATCCCCCACCGTTCAAGTCTGCCGAGAAACGGGTGGCCATCTTGAAAGCCTCGCAGTCGTGCTGACGGCCAAGCAATCTCTGGACCAACCTCGCAGCTGGCCTGGAGTGACAGGGAGATCCCAGACCAGTGCCGCTCCGCAACAGCAGACGAGCGGGTCTTCCAAGGCTTCCCTGTGCCACGCCGAGGATCCCTGTCCCGCCTGATCCGCCGGTTTGATCCCCAGCCATGTCATGGGAGCTGTCCCTAGGCTCAATTCCCACAAGCGGGCCCGATGCCCAGCACCAGCACCCCATCCGAAGCGCAAGCACAGGCCCGGACCCAGGCTCAGGACCAGGCCGCCAGGCTGGCCGCGATCACCCCGGAACGGTTGTATCCGGCGCCGACGCCGCTGTGGCAGGCGTCCTTCGCTGAGGTGGAGGCCGCCAGCGCCGGGCAGCAACTCAGTGGGGCCTGGAAACTGCTGCTGCTGGGGGATGGCAGCCCCACCCGCCATCTGCAGCTGCTCACCGGCTCACCGGTGGAGGTGGAGGTTATCGCCATGACACCCCTGATCCGGCCCGATGGCGCCGCTCCAGCGGAGGTGGCAGAACTGCAGCCACCGCTGCTGCATCGCCAGGTCTGGCTCAACTGCGGCGGCCAGACCCTGGGCTGGGCCGAAAGCTGGTGGAACCGACGCGAAGCGGAAGACCATCTGCGCGATCGCCACCAGCCGATCTGGCGCAGCCTGACCAGCGGCCGCACCGAACAGTTCCGGGAGGTGGATGGCCTGGCCCGGGTGAGCGCCCCCTGGCTGGAGGAACGCTTCGGCCAACCGGGCCCCTACTGGAGCCGCCATTACCGCTTCTTCCGTCAGGGCCGTGAGCTGACGGTGATCCGCGAAGTGTTTTCGCCCCGGCTGGAGTCCTGGCTGGGGGCGGCCGCAGAGCCCCAGACCGGCCCCGATTTGTGAACTTTCGCAAATTCGGTGCCGCATCGTCACGTTTTCAACTTGACGGATTGACGGTTCTGGTGCCGTGAGCAGCATGCGGGCACTGATTCCATCGTCATGGCCAGCCGCAAATCCGCCAACGCCAGCAGCGCTGCCAGCCCCGACGGCGGCGCGCGCCCCGGCAGTGGCTCCGAGTGGCTCAGCCTGACCGAGCTGGGCCGCCTCTACGGCATCTCCGCCGTGCACACCGGCCGGATTCTGTGCCAGGCCGGCCTGCGCCAGAAGGGAGGCAGCCCGACAGCCGGCGCCCTGGAGGCCGGCCTGGCCCTCTGCCAGCACCCCGGCCATCACCACCAGGCCCTCTGGAGCCGCCAGGGCTGCGCGCGCCATCTGGAGGACCAGGGCCTGGAAGCCCTGCAGCAGCGCAACCTGGTGGGTCTCTGGGCCGACCTGCTCAGCGCCCTGCAGCAGGGATCACCAGCGATCAGCGTCTCCGCGGAGGAGATGGCCGGCGACGTGCCCCGGGAGCTGGTGCACCCGGTGAACCGGGCCCTGCGGGACCGGGGCTGCAGCTTTCAGGTCAAGCCGCTCAGGAGAGCCGCAGCGCCTCGGCCTGCTTGCTTGCCTGCTCCAGCAGCTGACGCAGGCGCTCCTCGTCGGTGTGGCTGAGGTTGGTGCGCAGCAGCTTGGCGTGAGGGGCATGGGCGCGCAGACGTTCGATCAGGCGATCGGGCGTGGAATCGCGGGCCAGAACACAGAGGGCGGCGGTACCGGGCGGCAGGGTTTCGCCCACTTCGCGCAGGAAGCCGTCGTTGATGCCCAGGTCTGAAAGGGAGCCCGAAGCCGCACCGATGCCGGCGCCCACTGCCGCACCCAGCAGCGGATTGAGAAACAGCAGACCCACCAGCGAACCCCAGAAGCCACCACCGATGGCGCCGGCCGTGGTCAGGTTCAGGGCCTGGCGCAGATGCACCTTGCCATCGACGTCGTTCTCAACGACGACCGCGTCTTCCAGCGAGATCAGCTGCTCTTTCTGGATGTTGACGAGCTGGGTGCGGACCTCCTCCGCCTCACTCACCGTGGGAAATCCCATGACGACCAGGCTACTCATGCGGTTCTGACTGAAACTGTCTCAACCTAAGCCGCAACGGCGAAGTTGGGCTCAGATGCGAGGACCCGAACGCCGGGTGGAGCGGGGCAGGGGCCGGCCGCCGGCTTCGGCCGGATCCGCGGCGGGGGCGGCGGGCTCCGGTGCACGGCGGGCGGCGGGCGACCGCTGCCAGCGAGGCAGGCTGAAGCTCTCGTCATCCGGCCAGGCGTCATCGTCCTGGGCTGGGGCAGGCGCCGCTGGCGTGGACACCTGAACCCCGGAGGCCAGACCGCGCCGTGACAGGGCCTCCAGGCGACGGCGGGGGGCGGCGACCGCGGGCTGGAGCGAACCGGACGGATTCGGGCGAGGGGACGGATCGCCGGAATCAGCGGAACGGCCGCGATTGCCCCCGTTGACACCGGTCAGACCATCCGCCGGGAAGCGCTCGACCGCGGGGAAGTCATCCGCCAGGTTCGCGGTGCCCCTGGGCGCCCAGGGATCCCGGGTCGGGTTGTCGTGGATCGACGGGGAGGGGCTGCGCGGCCCGGATTCCTGCCAGGGTTCGCGCCAGTCGTCGCCATCGTCGAGCAGCCAGTCGAGGCGCTGCTCCACCCAGCGGCCCAGGCCATCAAAGCCCCCACCTCGCCCCGGCTCCCGGCCCACGGCCCGGCCTTCGCCAGCACGGGCCGGCGGGCGGGAGCCCGGACGGCTGCCCGCCACCCCATCGACCAACTGGCGCCCCGCACTGACCCAGCGATCGAGTCGCTGGTCCAGCGGCTCACCATCACGGGCCGGGCGGCGGGAGGCGCCGCCGCGTCCATCGAGACGGTCATCACGGCGATAGCTGCGGTCATCAGCATCCATGCCGCAACGTTAAACACCACCCCTCAACGGCGCCGATGCGCCAGCCAGCGCTCGCGGCCCAGGCCCAGCAGGGCGATGGTGAAGCCACTCCATTCCAGGGTCCAAAGGAAGGTGGCCATGGTTGGGCTGCGTTGGGCGGACCCTAGGCGGCCGCTGGTTCAAACACCAGCAGGCAGCTGCCATGCCACTGGCCGCCATGGAGCCGCTGACAGCAGGCGCGGCAGGCCAGCCCCTGACGACGGCGCCGATAGGGGGCGCTGAGGCCGCAGAGGGGGCAGCGGGCGATCCAGCGGGCCGCCTGTACCGGCACCGGATAGCGGTGGCGCAGGCTCACCTCGAACTCCGTCTGGCGACGGTTGATCACCTCCATGCGGGCGCGGAAGTGGGGGCCATGGACCTCCCGCACGCCCTGCACCCGGTCCACCCAGGCGTGGATCATCTCGTGGCAGAGGGTGCTGAGGGTGGCCTGGCGCGGCAGGGGCTCAAGCAGGGGCCTGGAGAGCACGATCTCGCACAGATCGCTGCCGTCGCTGTGGCGCCCGCGCCGGTAGAAGCCCGCCGTGCGGGTGAGCCTGCCATCACTCCAGCGCAATGCCACCAGGGGGCGGCCGTCGCGCACCAGGGACAGCTCGAAATG
>CAIKWV010000033.1 GCA_903831165.1 uncultured cyanobacterium | reverse complement strand
GAGATCGGCCGGGGCGCCCGCCTGCAGATGCAGAAAGTCTTTGAGGGCCCTGTGTATCTGGAGCTGTTCGTCAAGGTGGTGCCGGGCTGGCGCAGCCATCCTGGGCGCCTGGCGGAGCTGGGCTATCGGGGCGATTGAAGCCCGTGCCGCACGCCGTGTGAGCCAACAAAGCCCTGTTGTCACTCCCGTTGCTCAAGCACTCGTTGGCACGGAACTGCTCATCGCCAGGACTGGCTAACAGTCGCGGCGCAGCCTCTGGAGGCATCCCCACGCCTCCAGCCGTGAGGCCTTGTGCAACAGGCTGCGGTTAGTGCACAGGTAGGTCTTCAGGGGCGGCTTCCTCAGCGCTTTGCCGGCAAGGCACGGAGATCTGGAGCGTTGGCCTTCGATCCATAACGCTTGCCCGGCAGCGTGCCCGCAGCACCGCGGGATCCGCGCCATCACCACGCTGACCTGCACCGGCCGGGGTCGAAGTCAGCCAGTTGCATGGCGGCGGGACAGAGCCAAGCCAGACGGAAACCCTGGATCGGTGGCGATGCCTTGGAGCAGCAGCTGAGAGAATCACCCCATGAACGACACCACCGGCGATCTGGCCCCCTTCCCCCCCGCAGACCTGCCGCAGTTTCTGCGCCATTGCGCCGGTGAATGGATGAGCCTGCGCAGCCAGTTCGACCTCGGCGAGATCGGCGCCGGGGCTGACGTCGGCGCTGCCGGTGATGGGCACGAAGACCCCGGCACCGGCGATCAAGCCGATGAAGGCTGGCACTCCAGCGAGCGCGGCGAGTTGCTGGTGGCCTTTCTCGAGCCGGCCGATGACGGGGCCCCGGGGGGCCTGCGGTTCGGCCGCAAGGACGGTGGCGTGCCCACGCAGTTGCAGTTCGATGCTGAGGGCGGCTTCCGCAGCGGCGACCGGGAGGGCCGCTGGCAGCTGGGGCCCGACGGCAGCCTGGAGCTGACGGTTCAGGGCCCCGCTGCCGTGGTGCGCGAGCGCATCTGGTTCACCAAGCCCAATCTGCGGCTGCGCAGCAGCGTGGAACATCGTGCCGACGGCAGCCCCGGCCGCGCCAGCTTCAGCTCCGAGATCCGCCGTGTCAGCCGGCCCCCCTCCAGCAGCGGCTCCCCGGCCAGCCCATGAGCGCCCTGCGCCTCGATGTGGTCAGCCTGGTGCCAGAGGCTTTTGAGCCGCTGCTGGGCCTGGGGGTGATCGGCCGCGCCTTTGCCGCCGGCATTGCCGAGCTGCACCTGCACAACCCCCGCGATTTCGCCCTCGATCGCTACCGCAAGGTCGATGACGTGCCCTACGGCGGTGGTGCCGGCATGGTGCTCAAACCCGAGCCGGTGTATGCCGCCGTGGAGGCGATCCCGGTGTTGCCGCGGCGCCGGGTGCTGCTGATGAGTCCCCAGGGGCAGCCGTTGCAGCAGGCGGATCTGCGCCGCTGGGCCACGGCCTACGACCAGCTGCTGTTTCTGTGCGGCCACTACGAGGGCTTCGATGAACGCATCCGCGCCCTAGCGGATGAGGAGGTCTCGATCGGGGATTTCGTGCTGACGGGCGGCGAGCTGCCGGCGGCGGTGATCATCAATGGCGTCGTGCGGCTGCGGCCCGGCACCGTCGGCCGCCAGGTCTGTCTGGAGGAGGAAAGCCATAGCGCCCTGCTGCTTGAGCACCCCCACTACACCCGCCCCGCCAGCTTTCGGGGCCTGGAGGTGCCGGCGGTGCTGCGCAGCGGCGACCATGGCGCCATCGCCCGCTGGCGCCTGCAGCAGCAACAGCAGCGCACCGCCGAACGCCGGCCCGATCTGTACGCCCGCTGGCAGGAGTTGCAGGCGCAACCACCTTGTGATTCCCTGCGGGATCGTCGTTGACGCCTACGTCTGCACGACGACCTCTGGACGTCCAAGGACAATGCAGGACAGCAACAGCACAGGCCCATGAAGCTGCGGATCGGCAATGGCTACGACATTCACCGCCTGGTGCCGGGGCGGCCCCTGATCCTGGGGGGGCAGCGGCTGGAGCATCCCGAGGGGCTCGGCCTCGATGGCCACAGCGATGCCGACGTGCTGGTGCACGCGATCATGGATGCCCTGCTCGGCGCCCTGTCACTCGGGGACATCGGCCACCACTTCCCGCCGGAGGATCCCCGCTGGTAGGGAGACGACAGCCTGGAGCTGCTGGAGCGGGTGATGGAGTTGATCAGCTTCCATGGCTGGAGTGTCACCAACGTCGATTCGGTGGTGGTGGCCGAGCGTCCCAAACTCAAGCCCCAGATCGAGGCGATGCGGGCCGCCATTGCCGCCCGGATGGGGGTGGAGCCCTGGCAGGTTGGGGTCAAGGCCACCACCAATGAGGGCCTGGGTCCCACCGGCCGGGAAGAGGGCATTGCCTGCCACGCCGTCGCCCTGCTGCAGCAGCCCTGAGAATTGCCGCCACGGTCTGAACCTGCTTGAGCGGGGCTATCCCTGGGTCCGCACCATTCGCCGCCTTGGCGCCCTGTCTACGCTGGACCCCGTCTCGTTTCGGCCGATGGATCTGAACGGCCAGCCGGTTCCCCTCGACTTTGCCGGCATCCCCGCCATCGATGGCAGCCTCAGCAGCGTTGCCACTGTTGAGGGCCAGGTTGATGTGGCGGTGGTCGAGCATCTGCGGGTGCAGGTGCCGGCGGCGGCGCGGGTTGCCTGGCTGGAGGCTGAACAGGGCAGCTGGGAGCCTTGGTTGCAGCGGCAGAGCGGCTTTCTGGGCCGCGAGCTGCATTGGGATGGCGACAAGGAGGAGGGGCAACTGTTGATCCACTGGGCCAGCCGCGAGCAGTGGCTGGCCATCCCTGGCCAGGAGCTTGAGGTGGTGCAGGAGCGCTTTGAGCGG
>CAIKWV010000032.1 GCA_903831165.1 uncultured cyanobacterium | reverse complement strand
CCCGGCCCGCCGGCATCGACTGGCTGCCGACCCAGATGCGGCCACCCAGGAAGGTGCCGGTGGTGAGGATCACCGCCTCAGCGGCGTAGACGCTGCCGAAGTAGGTGCGCACCCCGATCACCCGACCGATGGGGCCGCTGGCCTGGGAGCTGGCCGGCTGGTCAGCCTGGGCGGCCTCGGTCGGGCCGTCATCCCTGTGGTCTCCGCCGTGGAGCTCGACCTCCAGATCGGTCACCATCGCTTCGCGCAGGGCGAGGTTGGGGGTGTGCTGCAGCAGCTGCAGCATCTGGCGGGCATAGGCCCGCTTGTCGGTCTGGGCGCGCAGGGCCCACACGGCCGGGCCGCGGCTGGCGTTCAGCACCCGTTTCTGCAGGGCGGTGGCATCCGCCAGCCGGCCGATCACGCCACCGAGGGCATCCACCTCGTGCACCAGCTGGCTCTTGGCGGGACCGCCCACGGCTGGGTTGCAGGGCTGCCAGGCGATGCGGTCGAGGTTGAGCGAAAACAGGGCCGTGTTCAGTCCCAGCCGGGCTGCCGTCAGCGCCGCCTCGCAGCCGGCGTGGCCGCCGCCGACGACGATCAGGTCAAAGGATTCGGTGGGGGAACTGCTGAAGGCCATGGCTTCGATTCTCCCTGGCCAGCTGCCGGGCTGGGGGCTTGGCTGGCAGGCGTTCTGAACGGGTGCCGGAAGCCAGGTTGACGCCGTGGCGCCTGTCCTGCCGTTGAGGCTCCACCGCCAGGGGGCTCGGCGCTTGTTCGGGTGGCGCCGGACCGGGTGGCGCAAGAGCGGTGTTCCCGCCGGGGCCAGGGATCCCGCCGTGCTCCAGTGGGGTGCTTGAGGTTTCTTCACCATCACATACGCAGCATCCCGGCCGCCCGCCCCCGCCCCCAGCTCCTTCGACGTCCGGGAGTATCGGGACTACGCCCGGGAGCTGCGGCCGCTGCTGCCGCCGGAGGCCTTCCGCACCAATCCGGATCGTCTGGCCCTGGTGCTGATCAACCTGGCGATCCTGGCGCTGGGCTGGGGCCTGGCCCATCAGTTGCCGCGCTGGCCCCTGGCCTGGTTGCCGCTGTTTCTGCCGTTTGCCCTGGTGATGGGCAACAGCATCATCGTGTTGCTGTTCGCCTCCCACGACCTGCTGCATGGCAATGCCCTGCGCCAGTCCCGCTGGCGTCGGTTGGTCGGTCTCGTGGGCCTGGCGGTGCTGTGGATGCCCCCCACCCTCTGGCAGGCGGTCCACAACCGCGAGCACCACGGCAACACCAATGCCCTGGCCGATCCGGATCGCTGTTATCTGGAGCGCCAGCCCAGCGGCTGGGGCTCCTGGATCCAGCACCAGTTCGTGCCCTCCAACGAGGTGCGGCCCCTGGGGCTGCTGGTCGGCATGGGGGGCTCGTGGCCTGTGCACAATCTGCGCACGTTGCTGTCGGTGCTCCAGGGGGAGCGTGGCGCCACGCCCGCGCCGGCACACTTTGCGGTGAGCCCTCTGGAGCGCCGGCGAATTCTGATCGAGCTGGCCCTGATTGCCGTGGCCCATGGGGCAGTGGTGTGGGCGATCGGTCCGGCGCCGCTGCCCTTGCTGCTGGGCTACCTGTTGCCGCTCTGGCTGGGCTATGCGGGTGCGATGGCCTACATCTACACCAATCACTTCCTGTCGCCACTGAACGAGGTCAACGACCCGCTGCTGAATACGCTTTCACTGAAAGTGCCAGGCTGGATTGATGCCTTGCACCTCAACTTCTCCCATCACGTTGAACACCATATCTTTCCTGGTCTCAACACCGACTACTACCCGCTGGTGCGGCGGCTGCTGCTGGATCGCTATGGCGATCGCTACCAGCAATTGCCGGCGCTGCGGGCCTGGCAGCTGCTGCTGGCCACCCCCCGCTATTACCGCAATGCCACCACCCTGGTGAATCAGGCCGGAGACCAGCCCGTGCCGGTTCCCCTGGCTGGCTGATCGGCCGCTTCAGGGCGCCGCCAGATTGCGGAAACGGGTGTACTGGGGTTCGAACAGCAGCTTGCAGACCCCCACCGGTCCGTTGCGGTGCTTGGTGACGATCACTTCGGTGATGCCCCGGTCCGCCGTTTCAGGGTTGTAGTACTCATCGCGATAGATCATCAGCACCAGGTCGGCGTCCTGCTCGATCGAGCCCGATTCGCGCAGGTCTGAGAGCATCGGCCGCTTGTTGGTGCGGGCTTCGACGCCCCGGCTCAGCTGGGAGAGGGCCACCACCGGCACGTTGAGCTCACGGGCCATCTGCTTGAGCCCGCGGGTGATGCGTGAGAGCTCCTGCACCCGGTTGTCGGACCCGGAGCCCTCCATCAGCTGCAGGTAGTCGATCACGATCAGGCCCAATTCCTTGCCGGATTCCGCCATCAGACGCCGGCAGAGCGAGCGCATCTCCAGTACGCCGGCATTGGGCTTGTCGTCGATGAAGATCGGCAGCTGGCCGAGGCTGTTGATGCCCTGGCCCAGCAATGGCCATTCCTCCTGCTGCAGCCGGCCCGTGCGCAGCCGGCTGCTCTCGATGCCCACCTCCATTGCCAGCAGGCGGTAGGTGAGCTGCTCCTTGCTCATCTCCAGGGAGAACACGCAGACCGGCAGCCCGTGCAGCTGGGCCACGTTCTTGGCCATGTTGAGCGTGATCGCCGTTTTGCCCATGGCCGGCCGGCCGGCGATGATGAT
>CAIKWV010000031.1 GCA_903831165.1 uncultured cyanobacterium | reverse complement strand
TGATGCCTCTTGATATTTTTGATATTTGAGTAAGTGCCCCAACATGCCCAGCAGTTGTTTTGAGTTTGCTTGCTCTCCCAACAGATCGGCATATTGATGCTGATAGAGCAGCATTGCTTGTTCATAGTTTGAGTCTGTGACAAGTTGAAGCCAATCTTGGCTGCCGACCAATGTTCGGCTTTTGTGTTGCTCATCAGAGAAGACTGGCAAAGCTCTAATGGCACTTTTTGCTGTTCCAACTGTTTCCTGAGAAGTATCGTTAATCATGCTGACTGGTGATTCATTGAAGTTGTGCAGGCTTACTGCTAGGGACATTAATCTGCTCTTGTCTGGGTATTCTGGCCATTGTGGTATGCGTCAGGCTTGCTCACGGATTCCAGCCTCAAGACTGCATTCTGATCTTAGCAGCTGAATAGTCCCCCTTCGTCGATGTGTTTGGGATGAGCTTTTATTTGCTCATCCAGGCTCTTGGTTGGTGCAGGCTTGCTGGATGATGCACAGAGCCATGGGGTTCAAATGTCATCTTTGGCCATTGGCAGCTGTAGCCATGGATGCCTGGCTTGGAGGGTGCGACTGATGCGACGAACATTCCGATCTGTGCGATTTGCAATCATCGATTGATCGTGACAGACATAGTAGGCCAGCACTTGGGGACAGAGAACACCTTGCAATCCATAATCAATGAGCTTGCACCAAAAGTCATAATCTTCCCATCCGTCCTCAATGTGGCTGTAACCGCCAACGACTTTCCAGGATTCCTTGCGAACAAGTGCCATGGCATCAATGTAGTTGGAGTGCAAAAATTGTGACTGTTGCCAAGTTTGCCCGCTGATTAACTCTGTCTTGCCTCCTTGATTCCCGCCCTCGTCAATGCGTTCAATCAGTGGATGAACCATGGCCACTTCTTGATTTGTATAGGCCGCTACTTGTAGGCATTGTTCTACAGCTTGAACGTGGAGGCGATTGTCGGCATCCAGCACAAAGATCCAGTCACTATTGCTGGCTTGAAAACCAGTATTTCTTGTCGCAGCCAGGCCGGAATTTTGATTGTGCTGCAACAGAAGGGTGCGCGTAAATCTGCGGTAGTTTCCTTGTAGCCATTTCAGAGTCATCTCCAGGCTTTGGTCGGTTGAGGCGTCATCGACAATGATTAGTTCGATCGCCTCTTGAGACTGGGCCTTTGCACTCTCGAGTGCGTTGATTATCTTTTCGTGGTAGTTGTAGAGACTGATACAGATGCATGCCTTTGAGGTGCCTGTGTTTCTGGATTCCCAGATTGTGCTGCTTTTGGGTTTTGGGGTCTGAATTGTGGCGGGTGCTGGCTTGCCATCCCTGCGCCAGGCGAGCTCGTTCTGGAGGACTGAGCAATGCAGCGTTCCATGAAAATATTGTGTTGGCAGTTGTCGAGGTGCGTTTCCAATGGTCAGGCTCTCAAAGCCTGCCCTATCCAGTTCTTCATCTGTTGGTCTGAGTCTGACAATCTGAACGCCAAGTCGGCTGCAGTGCTCCAGCCAGTAGGCCAGCAGCCTTGCGCTTTCTGAGTCGCTAATCTGTATCTGGTCAAATCCTGGCCAGCCATAGAGTGGCGGCTGCAGTCCGTCGACGCTGCCAGGCTCTGAACTTCCCAGCACGAGAACAGCATCAGGACCGCTCAGGCTTCGGGGGTCTGGCAGTCCTAATGTGTTCGTTGCTCTGCGTGCAGCTTCGTGTTGGTCGAGCCAGCCGTTGCTTGGGTTAGTGTTTTTTAGAGTTACTGCAGGGATTCCTAGTGCACGCCATAAAGCCACTCTGCTTGGATCAGGATCCCAGAAGGAGTTAAAATCGGCTGCTTCTAGTAGTTGTCTCGGCTGATTCAGCCATTTCTCCGTTGGATCAAAATTGATCCCAACAGTAATCGCATCATCCGCTGTCTGTAGCCTGAAGCCAGTTGGCAGCTTGCAGCGTTGAAGCCAAGCGTGAGCCTGCCAGTCCAGTAAGTTTGTTCCGAAACATCGGAGCTGAATGTTCAAAGCCTCCGTAGGGACCCTTGTTGGGTCATCCACTACAGGGTTGATACCGGTTTTATCCGTAGTCAGAATCTGATCAACACAGTCAATCGGAATACCCTGCCGTTCCCAGGTTTGCAGGCGTTCCCATGCAGGCTCGGGTTGGTCAGCATCCAGCTTGAGGCATGCAGCCCACCAAGGATGTTCTACTGGCCAATTGGTCTCGCTTGCAGCAGCTGCTGCTTCGGCATCTTGGTTCGATGCAGATACGTTACAGATTTGTGGGGGGTCCAGGTTTTCCATGTCGTCAGTGAAGCGTGATTCCGTTACTTAGCATCCACAGTCCTTTGAATGGAACGACAGCGATGAGTCGGTGGCAGTAAGATCTGATGCGTCCAATTTAGCCTTTGGTTGGATTTATTGTAGTTATTTAGTGCATTTGGCCTCATCGGTCAGTGGGTTTGAGCAATCCTTTGTTAATCTAGGGAACTACTGCGCGCGGATATGCTGGCGACCTTGTTATACAGTACTTTTGATCAAGTGCAAGCATGGGTTCTGCGAGCCTCTCCTTGCACAGTTGCTGATGCCTGTGTCGTCGCCGTTTTGGGTTTTACCGGGTCCATGGCGACAGCCTCTATGGGCGTTCTGCAGGGGGTAGTGCGAGGGTGACGTAGCTCTCTGAACACGGACCATTCTCACATAACACCCGTCTCAAAATCACAGCAGCATCTGGAAAGGCCAGCCCTCCAGCATCACCGAACTGAATGTGATCAGCTTAGCTTTATCTAAAGTCAAAGCTTAGATCCGCAGAACATCGGGCGGTGCTTTTGCCGAAACTCCCTTATCACTTCATAGAGATGCAGGGGATATTTTGCTCTACGCGTCTCGGCAGCGTGGTTAGTTTCTTCATTCGGCTGAATCGTTGTTCACGAGAGCCTATGCCGCTTGAGCTAGGCGGTCGCATTTGAAGAGTGAGTGGTAGTGACAGTTCGGAATTTTGATGACATGCTTTGTGATTCTGTCGATCAATTGTAACAAAGAGGTTTTGCTGGGCAAGTGGGTTCATTGCTCTCCCGCCAGTTTTCATGCAAATTTGTTATCGGAGCGAGTGAGAGCTTGGTTGGGCTAGATCTTAATGGGCCGGCAGAGCAATGGCTCGATTAATATGGATAATGTAATGCTTCTTGCATGCAGCGCTTGATCTTTTCTTGTTAATGGCAGCCTGGAAATGATCTTCTATATGCAAAGCAGCATGGGGCAGTGTGTTATCGCCGCTTTGACTCCGCGGACAAGGATTTTGCAAGCAAATATAGTTATAGACGTTAAGCTTTGATCGTCCAACTCAAAGATGCCTGTTAAAAGTGGCCCTAATTTATGTGCTGGTTATATGATTTTGACTCGCCGTGTTGGCCGATCTGCTGGAGTCAACGATACGCATTGTGCTAAGGCAAGGATTTAACCATGGCCTGGGTAGTGATAAGGAACTATGTATTATTAGGAGCTTCGAAGAAATGCTGCATGCAAAGTTACTTGGCTTTGAAAGTGGTTTTGCAGGTTGACACTTCGCCCGACTTGCTTTGCGTCAGGATGGAGATGTTGGCTCCTTCTGGTAGCTTGGCGACAGGAATTAATGCGGAGAAGCCGGTTTTGAGCAGTGCTGGAGATTTGAAGCCTTTGGCAATGTCAGGACGATCAGATAACTGGGCTGGAAACTCAGTGCTTTGATCGCTTGATAAAACTTTAATGGTAATGCTTTGCGGTGATTCTGAGGTATTGGCAAAGGCCCAGCCGATTAGCTCGATATTTTTAGGGGTACGGTTTTGGGCATCGATGTAGCATTCTCCTGGTTTCTGGGAGGCAGGTTTGGTTGTGCTTGGAGCCTCAGAGCATCCTGCCAAAGCTCCAACGGCGACAGAAACCGTCATGAGGATGGAAACTCTCAGAACTTTGGCTGTCACTGGAATGAAACAATATTCAAGCCTACCGTAGCAGCACCTCCATTGTTCGGGCAATCCCTTGAGATTTGCGCAGTGGGGCATTAACTCAGCCAGAGTTGCGCCTGGCTTCTTGATTTTCTCTGAACTTCGGCAAGTATCGGGTGCCAATCACTTTACGCTAGATTGAATGATGGCGATGTCGGAGGGCTGATCCCTCTCTTAAGAATGGTCTGAAAATGAGTACTTCATTGCATGGGCAAAATACCCTTTGTCTGCGGCTAGTGGATGTAGGGTTTTTGCGTTAGGCGGAAATTAATACTATTGTCGTCCGCTGGCTCGCGCGCAAGCGTTAAATCTTGCATTGCTGAGCTGGATAAAAAGATTGTTTTATTCAGATTCATGCGTTCGCGCAAAGTCATTTTTTGTGGCCAAGCTTGCTTCTAGGTTTCCAGCTATTGGCATGGCATTGCGCCTCAATGTAAGGTCCATATCTTCTTCGACGGGAGTCTTGACTCGCTTCTGCGATTGGCTGCGTTGTGCAACGGACGTTGAGTCTATGTTCTTCAATCAGAAGCTGTAGTCGCTGTTTTGGATTCTCCACGTATTCAGCCCAATTGGTCGAGTCTTCGGTGATGGTTTTCCCGAGTCATTCGTCGCTATGCTTGTGGCCGCCGTTAATTCATTCTGGTTTTGTTTGGTGATTTTTGGCTGATGCGCAGAGTCCATGTTTATCTTCACTGCAGTTGCTTTTCTCATGGCCGCAGGAGTTCGTGTCATTCTTCGCGGCGGTCGAGAGTTTTAATCCCTCTGCTACAAGCGTTTGGTTTTTCCCTGGCTGCCCTTGCCTCCAGTCAGTCTTGACTTTTCTTGTCTGCTTTTGTTTTGTTGCGGCATAAGCTCGGACCTATCTTGGTGGCTGCTCTGGTTCTGTCGTCGAGATCTTGGCTTTGATGTTGTACGTTATGCATCTCGACATGCTCCCCAATCACTTCTGATTTTTGCAGTCCCTTCTGCATTGTGGGCTCATAGTGGTGTAAGGGGCTTGTTCCTTGACGCCGCATTGGCTCGATGATGCTCAATGGCACTTCTCCCATGTGCCATTGGTTCGGCTTTCCATCGTTTTGGGGTTTCGGGTTGTTGGAGTGCTAGTGCCTCATGTACGACTGTCTTGTTACTGTAACTCTCGCCGGCATGGTCTTTGCCTTTCTGCGCGTTACTCTGTTTGCAGTTGTGTGGCGTGAATCCCATGAGCTGGCTGTTGCGGTTTGACTGAGGGTTGGATCCTTGGTGCTTTAGGCATCAATCAGCTCGTCTCAAGTCTCCATCAAGCCTGCTGCCATTTCACCTGATAGCAATCAGGCTCTTGTCGGCCTCTTTCCTGCTCACGGTTATGATGTTTCCCTCCAGATTTTTGTTGTCACGTTTTGTCGCTGATTCATCAAGTTTCTTGCGTTTAACCTGTTTTCTGTTTTCATTTTCTTTTGCTCTGCTCCACGAGCTGTTGGCCTGTGATCTTTGGTGAGGTCTTCATTGGCGTCCTGGTATTCCTTTGACATGTCTCTGCGCCCCAGATCTTTCTATGCCGCAGGTCTCAAGGTTTGCTTGGTGAGCTGGGTCGGAGGTCGATTCAGTTGGCTTGCTTGCAGTCTTCAGTCGCGTTACAGGAGAGCTGTTGTGTAGGTCTTGATATAGGCATGACTCCGTGCATTGAATCGTCCATCGATTTTGCGCATGCCAAGGATCTTCGGTCTGGCCTTGATCCTTTCTTTGGCTGTTCAGGGGCTTGCGGCTGGTTCCCGTCCCGAGAAGTCTGCTCAAGAGGGTGATGTGCGTTTTGCAGTCTTTTCGTTGTTCGATTTGGTGAAGTTGGTTGGCTGGTTTCGATGCGTGTGTCAGAATTGCCTTGATTTTGCGTCTTCTGCGTCGATTGCTGATGCGTTGCGCTCGGCAGGATTTGGCCAATTCCGTCAGGCTTTCATTTCGCCTGCCTGTGATAGTCGCCTCAGCTCAGCGGCCCGGATCGCTGTTCTTCGTTTCTAGATTGGTTTGCCAAAGCCCATGTTGAGCTCCTTTGCCAGCACCCCGATGGCCTGTTCCGCCGCTAGCTGTTCGTGAAGATCGCCGACTACCTCGCCCGCCGCTGTGTGCTGCTGGGAATTCGCCGCTGCTTTGCGGTGACGGGTGGCGGCGCCATGCATCTCAACGATGCCATCGGCGAAGCGGTTGGCTTGGACACCACCTATCTCCACCATGAGCAAGCCTGCGCCATGGCGGCCGAGGGCTATGCCCGCATCCGCGGCATGCCGGCGCTGCTCTGTGTCACTTCTGGTCCTGGTGCCATTAATGCTCTCAATGGCGTGTTCGGCGCCTACACCGATTCGATTCCGATGTTGGTGCTCAGCGGCCAGGTTCGCACCGACACGCTGTTGGAGGCCTGCCCCCAGCTGCCCCTGCGTCAGCTAGGCGACCAGGAGGCCCGTTCGGATCAATTCCTGCCGGCCTTTGTCAAGCGCTTTTGCTCCTTGCGTCCGCAGGATGATGTCGCTGGCGTGTTGGATTCCCTCTGGTGTGAGGCTCTCTCCGGCCGGCCTGGACCTGTATGGCTGGAGGTGCCCGTGAATGTGCAGGCCATGGTTTTGCCGGCTCTTGACCAGTCGCTACTGGCTCCGGTCCCGGAGTTGGACAACCCGCCGGCGCCCACCGCCGCCCAGCTGGCAGCGGTCCAGGAGTTGCTCAGCACGGCGGATCGGCCGCTGCTGCTCTTGGGTACCGGGGTGCGTCTGGCGGATGCGACCGCATCGGTGCAGGCTCTGGCCGAGGCCTGCGCCGTGCCCGTGCTTACGGCCTGGAGCCATGATGTCTTCGAGAACGACCACCCTCTGTTCGCTGGGCGACCTGGGACGATCGGCACCCGGGCGGGCAATCTGGCGCTGCAGGCTTGTGATCTGCTGCTGGTGCTCGGGTCACGGCTCAATATCCGCCAGGTCAGCTACAACTGGACCGCCTTGGCCCCCTTGGCTCGGATTGTGATGGTGGACATCGATCCGGCCGAACTGGCTAAGCCTTACCTGCAGGTGGCTCTGGGCATCCAGGCCGATGTTCGCAGCTTCAGCGAGGCCCTGCTGGCGGCTCTGCCTGCCAGGAGTGAGCCTTCAACTGCCCGGCAGAGGGAGCGCCGCCGTTGGCTTGAGCGCTGCAATGTGCTGCGCAAACGCTGGGAACCGCAGGCTGGGGACTACCCCGAGCGGCCGCAAGCAGGGATCAACCCCTACCACCTGATCTTTGCTCTCGATCAGGCCTTGCCCCAGGCAGGCCGCGTGGTCTGTGGCGATGCCACTGCCTGCATTGTGCCGTTTCAGGTGTTGCGCATGCTTGGTAAACGGCGCATGTTCAGCAACAGCGGTTGTGCTTCGATGGGATATGACCTGCCCGCTGCCCTCGGTGCCGCCACGGCAGCCCGAGAGCTGGGGCTGCCGGGTCCCACCGTTTGTCTGGCTGGAGATGGCTCACTGATGATGAACTTGCAGGAGTTGCAAAGTCTGGCTGCATCCGATCTCGATCTCTGCTTGCTGGTGCTCGACAATGGTGGCTATCTCTCGATTCGGCAGACGCAGTCGAACTTTTTTGGTCGCGAGCACGGGGCTTCACCAGCTTCGGGCGTCAGCTTCCCTGATTTTGTAGCTGTGGCCAGGGCCTTCGGTTTGCCAGTTCGCCGGCTGGAGAGCCGCGACCAGTTGGCTCAGGGACTACCCGAGCTGCTGTCGGGCAGCGGCCCGCGAGTGGCGGTGGTGCGGTTGGATCCGGAGCAGGAGTTCGAGCCCCGATTGAAATCGCGAATGCTTAATGGCCGCATCCATACCCCGCCGCTTGATGACATGCACCCTCCTCTTCCCGAGCAGCAATTGCAGGACCTGCGTCTCTGGCTTCAGGGGGTGTCGCCATGAGTGACTTGATTTCACCTGCTGATCGACGGGCTTTTGAGAACCTGTTCGTGCTGGAGCTGGCCAACAATCACTGGGGCGATCTGGAGCGGGGTCTGAGGATTGTGCGCGAGTTTGCCACCGTGGCACGCGTGAATGCGGTGCGTACGGCGATCAAGCTGCAGTTTCGCGATGTGGATTCGTTCATCCATCCGGCGTTTCGGGGGTTTACCGACTCGCGCTACATCAAGAAGACCGAAGCCACCAAGCTTTCCATCGATGACTTTCGTGCCCTGATTGATGAGATTCGCCGTTGCAGCTGTATTCCGATGGCCACGCCATTTGATGAAGCCTCGGTGGAGCTGTGTGGCGTGTTTGACCTGCCGTTGATTAAGGTCGCCAGCTCCGACATTGCCACCTGGCCACTGCTGGAGCGAATCGCCCGATTGCAACGGCCGGTGATCATCTCCACAGGTGGCGCTAATGAAAAAACGATCGACGACTGTGTGCGTTTCTTTGAGAATCGCTCGATTCCGTTGGCGATCAACCATTGCGTGTCTCTCTATCCCAGCGAGGACAGTGAGCTGGAACTCAACCAGCTCGATTATCTGCGTCAGCGTTATCCCAGCCATGTGATCGGCTTCTCCACCCATGAGCAGCACGACTGGCGCAGCTCGATGCTGGTCAGCTACGCCAAGGGCGCCCGCACTTGGGAGCGGCATATCGATATCGATGATGGTGAAGTCAAGGTCTCGTCCTATTGCTCTCTGCCCGACCAGATCGATACCTGGTTCCAGGCTTTTCACAAGGCGGTGGAGATGTGTGGCGGCAGCAGCCTGTCGCGCCGGCCCATCCCTTTGCGCGAGCGCCGCTATCTCGATGAATTGGTGCGCGGTGTCTATGCCCGCCGCTCGCTGCCGGCCGGTTATGTGTTTGATTCAGCCACGTTCGAGGCGGATTTCTATCTGGCGATTCCG
>CAIKWV010000030.1 GCA_903831165.1 uncultured cyanobacterium | reverse complement strand
GGCCCGTTGGCAGGCGCTGGAGCAGGAGCATGGACCCCTGGGCTGGCAGCCCTGCCAGCTCAGCCTCCATTGGCGCCAGGCCGAGGCCGAAACCGCCCTCCCCCTGGCCGAGCGCCTGCTGGCCCAGGTGCCCGGCGGACGGCTCCAGGAGCGGCGGCTGATCCTGCCCTTCGGCCGGGTGGATGGGGGCCAACTGGCCCGGGCCCTGCCACTGGAGCTGGATCGCTCTGGCGTCCGCCGCCTGCGGGCCCAGGTGCTCAGCTTGCAGCCCCTGGCTTCGCAAGGTTGGCGCCTGCATCTGGCCGGCGGTGAGTGTCGCGATGCCACCCGGGTGGTGTTGGCGGCCGGGCCCGCCTGTTTAGGGCTCTGGCCGCCCCTGGCCGAGCGTCAGCCGCCGGCCCTGGCGATGAGCTGGTCCGGGGCTCTGGCCCTGGAGGCCGGCGATATCGGCCCCGAATCCCTGCCGGATGGTGCCGCCGAGGGGATCGTGATTCCGCTGCTGGGCCAGCGCCAGGCCCTGGAGGCTCGCTGTCTGGAGTTGCAGCGGCAGGAATGGATCGTCGATGCGGGCCTGGCCCCCCGCGGCGAGGGCTGTTGGCTGGGGCAGATCAGCGTGGTGGCACCAGGAGGGGCGGCCCAGGCGGCACCGGATGCGACCTGGATGGAGGCGGAGCTGCGCCGGGGCCTGAGTGCCACCTGGCCCGAGCTGGCGGCGCTGCCAGGCCGGTTTGTGCGGGTACCGGTGGCTTTCCCAGGTGTCCTTGGTCCCCTGTCCGGGCCCATCGCCGGCGCCCCGGGACTGTGGGGCTTGGCTGGTTTTTCAGCCGCCTTCTCCCTGCTGCCGGTGCTGGCGCCTCTGCTGGCCCAGGCCCTGGCTTTGCAGGGCGCGCCGGCAGCTGCGGCCACGCGGCGCCTCCAGCTGCTGGGCCTGGGGTTGCCTTAGCGGGCGGGGGCTGACAGGTGCCTTTTCATCATGCAAGCTGGGTGCCATGACCCAGGTCAACCCCATCGCCGCGGAGCCCAGGAATCGCGGTCCATTGCAGCGGGTGCAGGCCCGTTGGCTGGGGTTGAGCGATCACCGCCAGGTGGGTTTAAGCCTGGCGGGTGTGACTGGTGTGTTGGTGTTCTGGGCCCTGTTCTGGCCCGTGCCCACCGAGGTGGAAGGCAAGGGTGTCTTGGTGTTTCCCGATAACGCCGGCATCCTTAATGCCCGCTCCGGCGGCCAGGTGCAGGACGTCTTTGTGAAGACGGGCGAGCGGGTCAGCCGCGGCCAGGTGTTGATGCAGCTGTATCTGCCGGTGCTGGCGCGCCAGCTCGACCAACAGCGCGGCAACCTGCGCCAGCTGCAGCGGCACAACGAGAGGTTGGATGAGCGCGACGCCCTGCGGCTGCTCACAGAGAAGCAGTCGCTCAATATTGCCCTGTCTAAATATGCCGATGATCGCCGCCGCTACGGCGAGTTGCAGTCGACCTATGCCAACAAACTGCGCAACCTGGATTGGTTAGCTCAGCGTGAGGTCGTGGCTCCCCTTTCCACCGAGGTGGTGTCGGCGGAGCAGGGGCTCACCAGCACCAGCGTCAATCTCGACGACGTCAAGATCAACGAGAAGAACGTGGTGACCAACTACCAGCAGGTGAAGCTCAACATCGAAACCCAGGCCCTGCAGCGCCGCTATCAGATCGACGACCTCAAGCGCCAAATCCAGGTGACTGAGGCCAAGATCGCCTACGACGGCAAGGTGTTGGCCGAGCGTGACGGCACCATGCTCGACCTCCAGGTGATCCCTGGCCAGACCGTGGGCACCGGCCAGAGGCTCGGCACGATTGGCCGGCCTGAGCTGCCCAGCGCCAAAGACCGGCCCTTGCGGGCGGTGGCTTATTTCTCACCCGCCGATGCTCGCCGCTTGCCCCTGGGGTTGCCGGTGGAAGTGGTGCCCCTTTGGAACCAGCGCGGCCGCTTCGGCGGCATCGTGGGCAAGGTGAAGCAGGTGCTCACCCTGCCCGCCACCGAAGACGACATTTCCACCACGGTTGGCAACCAGCAGCTGGCCCAGGAACTCACCAAGAACGGCCCCGTGATGCGCAGCGAAATCGAGCTGGAACGGGATTCCTCCAGTGTGGATGGCTATCGCTGGACCCTGTCGGGGGGGAGCGGTGTCTTCCCGATTCGCGACGGTCTCACGGTGTCGACCCACGCTTATGTGGAATGGCGCTCGCCGATCAGCTACGTGATTCCAGGCCTGCGTTCCCTCACCGGTGGATACCGCAGCTCGTGGATCGATCAGCGCTGGAACCTGCCCTTCCTGCGCCAGCCCAACACCCTGCCATGAGCCGCCCTGTGAAGTCCTGGTCGCTGTCTCAGATCCCCAACCCCTTGCTGCGGCAAGAGTTCCCCTGGATCGTGAGCGAGGTGGTGCTGCTGGTGATTCTGTTCAACGCCAACCCACCGGAGCTGTGGTTCTGGCTGGTGGTGCTGCTGGTGATACTGCTCTATCGCATCGAGCGCTGGTGGTCCTCACGGCCCAATCCCTGAGGGCTCAGGTCACCAACTCTCGCCATTG
>CAIKWV010000029.1 GCA_903831165.1 uncultured cyanobacterium | reverse complement strand
TCGCCGTGGTGCAGGTTCCCACCACCCTTCTGGCCATGGTCGATGCCGCCATCGGTGGCAAGACCGGCGTCAACCATCCCGGTGGCAAGAACCTGATCGGCGCCTTCCATCAGCCCCGGCTGGTGTTGATCGATCCATCGGTGCTGACCACGCTGCCGGAACGGGAGTTCCGAGCGGGCATGGCCGAGGTGATCAAGTACGGCGTCATCGGCGATCCGCAGCTGTTCGAGCAGCTGGAGCTGGCCTCCCAACGGGATCCCCAGGCGGGGCTGGCCAGCCTGGGGGCGGTGGGCCCGGATCTGTTATTGCGGCTGCTGGAGCGCTCCGCCGCCGCCAAGGCGAAGGTGGTGGCAGCCGATGAACACGAGGGCGGCCTGCGGGCGATTCTCAACTACGGCCACACCCTCGGCCACGTGGTGGAAAACCTCTGCGGCTATGGCACCTGGCTACACGGTGAAGCCGTGGCGATCGGCATGGTGGCGGCCGGCGAGATCGCCCTGGCCATGGAACTCTGGAGTCCCGACGATCAACGGCGCCAGATCGCCCTGATCCGCTCCGCGGGCCTGCCTATCCAGCTACCTGCCCTCAACGGGGAGGAGGTGTTGAGCTGTCTGCAGGCTGACAAGAAGGTCAAACAGGGCCGGATCCGGTTTGTGCTGCCTTCAGCGATCGGTGTTGTGCAGATCAACGATGCGGTGACACAGGAAACCATCCTGAACGTGTTGGCCGCTGGATAGATTCAGGGGGCTCCGTAACGCTCGTAGTGGCGATCAGCAATCGTCTCGATGCGAGCCTGGGCGAGGATCAGGACATCCAGGGATACATCTTCAACGGAATCGGGATCACTGAAACCAAAGGGGTTGTCAAGATCCGCGATCAGATGCAACAGGAAAATCAGAAGAAAGGAAATAACCATCAGGAAGAATGTCGCCTCGAGGATCTGTTCATCTCTAGCAAACACAAGACCGGTGCAGAGCAACGTCGTTGAGATATAGGCCAACCAGTAGACCATTTTAACAAAATCAGTCTCCCGGATCACATCAATGCGATTGATGCCACGCAGAATGGCGCCCATTTCAATCAGCAGACGCCCTTTCAACGAAGAATGACTGAGCCACAGGCTGGCCAACGTGACGTGATCATGGGCCCGGTCGTAGGCCTCCATCAGCTCTGGAGTGGACAGATCCCCCCTGATCCAGACCAGGATCGATCGGCCGAGATTGGCAACGGCCTCCACATCGGCCGCCACGGTGGCCTCGGGAGTATGCAACGGCACGGAACTGACCTCCCGGGCCACAAGCTCAAGCGCGGAGGCAATCTCTGAAGGCAGGCGTTCGCTCTCCTTGTAATCCGTCAGCACACCGTTGAGCAGGAAGCCAAACAGGAAAACGCTCGAGGCAACCAGCGCCGAAAACAAGGGATTGATTGACAGGATTTCCAGTCCCAAGCCATGCAAGATCAACTTGATGAGCGCGATGCCACAGACAAGGCCGCAGACCTTGAACATGACAACAAATCGCCGCTGACGGACCAACCTGAAAAAAGAAATCATTGAAATTAATTAACTCTCTAAACTTAGGCAATAGCCTGAGCATTGTGAGGTGCTCTGCAACACATACGCGCTTCACATAGGCCCTGATTACAAGTTCTGAGAACTTCAGACCAGCAAAGCAACCGGAATTTCAGCCTGATCCTCATCAGCTGCTGGCAAGCCAGCGTCGTCTCAAATGCGGGCCCCAACCTGGACCAGAGCCGGACGCCCTGTCGCGGCATGGGGACCTCATCCACAGCTCAACGCTGCCATCAGCGGCCACCATAAACCTGTCCTCTGGCGGTCTGCAGCAGCCACCGATTGGCGGAACGCTCAGACCAACGTTCACGGGGACTGGGGCTCCAGCAGAAACAGCGGCGGGGCTTGGCCAGCGCGATCCTCAGCGCTGGCGCGAGCAAAGGCCACCCAGCGGAAATCGCCGAGGGCACCGGGATCCACCAGGCGCAGCAGGGCCTCCCGCCGCTGCAGCAACTGATCGAGACCCAGCTGGGGTTGTTGCTGCAGCCCGTGCAGACGCTCGGCCAGACCCAGGGCGAGCAGGGCCTGACCCTGACGGCACTGGCCCAAAGGCAGCCAGCCCCTGGACTCGGCAGCGGCCTGGAGGCTCTCCAGGCAGAGATGGGCCGTCAGGTCCCAACAGCCAGGCTCCCGCAGGGGATCGGCCTGGGCGACCTGGGCCCGATAGGCCATCAAGGTGCCGTTGGCACGCTGCGGCGCGTAGTAGCGCCAGGCCTCATGGGCGTAGTCGATCACCAGCAGCTGGCCACAACGCAGAGCGCGTCCGCAGTCCTCCAGCCAGGGCTCCAGGCCCGGGTGCCATTCACTGCTCCAGCCGCTCGGCCGCTGGGGACCGGGCTCGGCGAGTCCCAGGGCTGCGAGTTGCGCCAGCGCATCGGGCTCCAGACGCTCGCCCGGCTCCAGCCGGATGCCGTGCCCGTGGAGCGTCACCCGCTGGCGGCGCCAGAGCGCCCCGTCGGCCACGAACCGTTCCACCGCCAGGGCATCGAGCACCTCATGGGCCAGCACCACCCCGGTGAGGGGAGCGGCGGCCAGGTCGGCAAAACGGGCCCAGCGGTGCGGTAGCGGGCAGGATTGCAGGCGCAACCGCTGGCGCGCGGCCATGCCCGGGTTGGGCTCCACCAGCACCAGCTCCAGCCGTTGGGCCAGATCGGGCCGCTCAGCGGCGATCCACTGGACCAGATCGAACGCCAACTGACCTTCGCCGGGGCCGGTTTCCACCAGGCTCAACGACTCGCCATCCCGCGGTTGCAGCGCCTCCAGCCAGGCCACCAGCTGCCGTGCCAGCAGGGCGGCAAAATCGGGGCCGAGGCTGGGCGAGGTGACGAAGTCGCCCTGGGGGCCGACCCGCAGCTGGCCGCTGCCGTAGGCGCCATGGTCGGGGTCGTGGAGCACCCACTCCATGTAGGTACAGAAGGGCACGCTGCCGGCGGCGTCCAGCAGCCGTCGCCGCAGCCAGTCAGGCGCTTCAGAGGTCACCGGTGTCCCGCAGCAGAGGACAGACGCCAGCGAGGAGGCCGGGCCTGCGGTCACGGACGGGGCGGCTTGGGGCCTGCGCCTGGAACCGGAAGAGCAAGCGATGGCTGCAGCCGGGGAGCGTCGTCATGCCGGAGGGGTCACGGGCTGGGCGGAACGCCGCCGCATCGGGGGCTCAGGCTAGGGGCAGAAGCTCGCGGCTCCTGACCGATGAGAAGGAGAATGCAGGGCCATTCCTCCGCGGGCCGCGCCATGACGAACCCCATCCCCTGCCGAGGACGTGCTCCGCTGAGCCCGTTCGGGATGGTCCCAGCCGTCGCCGGAGTTCGGCGGATCCTGGTGCGGCTCTGCAGCCTGGCTCTGCTGCTGCTGGTGTTGCTGGCACCGATCGCCAGCCAGCCAGCCTGGGCCTATGACAACCCCGATCTGCTGCCGGCCCAGCCCACGCCGGTGATCGATCTGGCCAAGCTGCTGACCGATGGCCAGCGCACGGCCCTGGAACAGGAGCTGGAGGACTTCGAGACCACCAGCGGCTGGAAATTGCGGGTGTTGACCCAGTACGACCGCACCCCGGGCCTGGCGATCAAGGAGTTCTGGGGGCTGGATGAGCGCAGCCTGCTGCTGGTGGCCGATGAACGGGGCGGCAACCTGCTCAATTTCAATGTCGGCGACGCCCTGTTCGCCCTGATGCCGCGCACCTTCTGGGTGGAATTGCAGACCCGTTATGGCAACCAGTACTACGTGCGCGAACACGGGCAGGATGCGGCCGTGCTCGATTCACTCCACGCCGTCAAGGGCTGCCTGGCGATCGGCGGCTGCCAGGTGGTGCCGGGACTGCCCCAGGAGCAATGGCTGCTGACCCTGGCCACCTCGATCCTGGGTGGCCTGATCGTCGGTTTCGCCGCCTTCCCCCGCAAGGCGGGGCGCCGATTTGAGTGGGCGTGGGTGCTGCTGCTGTCGCCCTTGTGGCTGATTCTGTTCGGAGTGTTCGGTGTGGCGCCGATCATCACCCGCACCAACGAGATCCTGCCGCTGCTGCGCAATGCCATGGGCTTTGTCGGCGGTGCGGCTGCGGCCTATCTGATCGCCCAGCAGACCCTGGGGCGCTATCTCAACACCACCGGCGAGAGCTGAGGTGAAACGCAAACACCAGCCAGCTGGCCAGCCGCTCTGGCCAGGTCCGCTGAGGAACTGGAGTTGCATCCAGCAGATGCTGGCCCTGGCCTGAAGAGGTAGGGCTCGGGCTTTCGGACTGATGTTCAGTCCGCCTTGAGCAGCAGCAGCGACACCTCTGAAGCTGACCAACGCAGAAGCAACAGGGAACAGGGCGCCCAGCTCAGGTGATCGGCCCTGAATGCGTAGGCCACGTGGGAAATATCCAGCAATGGATCCTGGCG
>CAIKWV010000028.1 GCA_903831165.1 uncultured cyanobacterium | reverse complement strand
GCCTTGACGGCGCTCGTGGTGGCGATGCGCGACGGTCTGGCCGACCTCGAGCAGGCGGCGAATGGCCCGCGTGCTGCGTTGGACGACGACGCGCTGCGGGGCCTCATCGAGCAGCTCGAGCGCTGCGAAGCGGACGCCGTGGAGCAGTACCAGCAGATGAGGCTGGCGCTCGGCGATCGTCTCGGCACTGCTCGCGCCGCAATGCTCGCCGAGGCGATCGAGCGGCTCCACTTCGACAAGGCTGCCGGGCTGCTGCGTAACCTGCTCGGGGAGTCATGAAGCACTTCACCGAGAGTCCCCAGGAGGCGCGAATCGTCGTCGTGGACGACGATCCCGGCACCTTACTTGTCCTCGCCAACATCCTTAAGAGCCTTGGCAAGGTTTACCTCGCGACCCGCCCGGGCGAGGCTGTCTCGCTCGCGCTCCAAGTGAAGCCCGACCTCGTTCTGCTCGATGTCGAGATGCCTGACGCCGATGGCTTCGCGGTCTTGAAGGAGCTGCGAACTCACGCCCAGCTCGCCGACACGCTCGTGCTGTTCGTGACGAGTCATGGCGCGCCCGACATTGAAGAGCGCGCGCTTTCTGCGGGTGCCATCGACTTCATCAACAAGCCCGTGCAGGCCGACATCGTCCGGGCACGCGTGTGCAACTACCTGACGCTCAAGCAGCAGGGCGACCAGTTGCGCCGCTGGAGCATGCTGGACGGGCTGACCGGGCTCGCCAACCGGCGTGCCTTCGACTTGGCGCTCGATCAGGAATGGGCGCGTGCGGCGAAAAACGGCGATCTGCTCGGGCTCGTGCTGGGCGACATCGACTACTTCAAGCAATTCAACGACGTCTACGGCCACCCCAGCGGCGACGCGTGCTTGGAGTTGATAGCGGCGGTGCTGCGCGACGGCGCGACCAGCCCGCGCGCCGTCGCCGCGCGGTACGGCGGCGAGGAGTTCGCGCTCTTGCTGCCAGGCATCGCGGCGGCGGACGCCGCCCAGGTCGCCGAGGGGCTTTGCGTCGCGGTGTCGGCGCTCGACATCCCGCACGCCGGTTCGCATGTCTCGTCGCATGTCACGCTGAGCCTCGGCGTCGCGACGCACACCCCGGAGCCGGGCTCGCGCCCCGGGGTCCTAGTGCGCGCCGCCGACGAGGCCCTTTACCAGGCCAAGGACGAGGGACGAAATCGCGTGGTCTTGGCCCGCAGCTAAACGACTGGCTGCATGGTTCGAGAAGTAGGCAGCGGCAGGTCCGGCAGAGCGCTACGGAAAAGTCCCCAACAGCCTGCCTCCTGCCGTACGCGTCGGCCGATCACCACCACCGTGGGGGTGAGGATGTTGCAGCAGCTGCTGTGGCTGCTCTGGCGGTGGTGCCCCCTCTGCCAGGTAGAACAAGCCAGCCAGGTTCTGGCCTTCTGGTTCAGCGAAACCCTGCCGCGCCAGTGGTTTGCCAAGGACCTCGCCTTTGACGCCCTGGTGGGCGAACGCTTCCAAGGGCTGACCCGGCGAGCGATCGCCGGCGAGCTCGATGCGTGGAACGCTGAGCCGACCGGCGCCCTGGCGCTGGTGCTGCTGCTCGATCAGTTCCCGCGGCAGAACTGGCGCGACACCGCCATGGCCTTCGCTGGTGATCCCCAGGCCTCGGCGCTGAGTCTGCGGGCGGTGGAGCTGGGCTGGTTGGAGGCCGAGCCCGAGCAGCCGCGGCGGCATTTCTGGCTGATGCCACTGATGCACAGCGAGGACTTGGCGGTGCAGGAGGCGGCGCTACCACTGTTCGAGCAACTCACCGATCCCCGCACCGCCGATTTCGGCCGCCGGCACCGGGACGTGATTGCCCGCTTTGGCCGCTTCCCCCATCGCAATCAATCGCTGGGGCGGGTGTCGAGCGCGGAGGAATTGGCGTTTCTGCAGACACCAGGCTCACGCTTCTGAGCCGTCGGGCCCTTGGACGGCCGGCAGGTGGCCGGTCTTGACCCAGATCGTGCAGCCCGCCTCACTCCAGGGCCGGTGCACGCTGCCCGGTGGATTGCGCAGCCAGCTGCCAGCTGGATAGCTGCCGTGCTCGTCCTGAAACACCCCATCGAGCACGAAGATCTCTTCGCCGCCAGGGTGGCTGTGGGGCTGGAACCGTGTGCCCGGCGCCCAGCGCACCAGAGCCACATGCTCGGATCCGAAGCCATGCAGCGGCATCACCTCCAGCCCGTTCACCAGACCAGGCCGCCAGGCTGCGTTATTGGTGTCGATCACCAGGGGCTGCTGATCAGCGGGGTGCAGCTGCTGCAACTTCACCAGGAGCGTGCAGCCGCCCGTGCTGAAGGGGGCATGGCTGCTGCCGGCCGGGTTGCGCAGATAGGTGCCGGCGGCGTAATCACCGTGTTCATCCGAAAAGGTGCCTTCCAGCACCAGGATCTCTTCGCCCCCAGCGTGAACGTGACGCTCAAAGCTGCTGCCCGGGATATAGCGAACGATCGAAGTGGCCCGGGCCACTTCACCGCCGCGGCGATCGAGCATCCGCCGCTCCACCCCGGCCATCGGGGAAGGCGTCCACGGGAGGTCGGTGGTGTCCAGCGTGACGCGCTGATCGAGATCGGCGTGGAGGTCCATGTCACTGCTTTAGCTCATTCTTGGACTCGTGCCTGGGGTGGCTGCCACTGCGGCGTAGTGGGCTGCCAGCCCAGTCTGCGTTTCTCGCGCCAGAGCTTGAGGGCCTGCTCGCGACTGAGCTCCAACCGCCTGTCCTAGCGGCTCGGCCGGAAGTGGAGGACATGACAGCCGTCGCTGAGATCCAGCCCTCCTGGGGCGACGGCGGCGTCCGATTGCGGTGGTCACCGCTCAAGCCACTTCAGTCGCGCAGCCCCGCTGGCGATGAATGTCCTCGGTCCAGCCGCTGCAGCTATGGGTGGGGTGCTCGCCATGGGCGATCAGTCCTTGCTGCAGCTGGCAGGTGAGAAGGGGGATGCAGTTGACGCCGGCGTGGTGGCGGAACTGTGACCATGGCCAAGGTTCTACCGATGCCGTCCTGACCCTTGTCCGGAACTGGCTCCGTGCCCTGCATTGGATCTGTCGGATGGCATCGCTGAACCACCATCGGGGATCACTCAGTGACCTGATAGGAGCCTGG
>CAIKWV010000027.1 GCA_903831165.1 uncultured cyanobacterium | reverse complement strand
TGGTGGTGTCGGGACCGATCGCCTCGCACTGCAGCGACAGGCGCGGGGGCGCGGATGCCGTGGTGCCGCTGGCCGTAGCGCTCGCTGCCATGGGTCGCCTCAGGTGGGGGTCAACTTTAGGGAGAGTCTCCGAAAAGCTGGTGGTCCTGGTGAGGGCGGCTGGATCGGGGAAGCCGCTGCAGGGAGATGCTGCGAACCGCCAGGGCCTCCTCGAACAACGGCTCAGGCCTTCGCCCGAGTGGCCCAACGGAGCCTGGGGAGTTGGTGATGACTTCACCCGGTCGAGCTCCACGACCCGACAGGTTTTGGACAGCTCCCCAGCCAGCCTTGACCTTCAGCTCAGGGACAGGCGTTTCAGCTCCTCCACCGCTCCAGATGCTGGGGTTGTCCAGGACTGAGCCAGGCGGTTGTTGGCTGCTGCCCAGCGATCGCTGGATTGAAGTGGAGAGGCTTGCCCGCCGCCATGGGGGATGCAGACCAAAAGCGAACGCAGAAAGCAGTGCGCGCTTCTGGCTCAACGATTCGAGCCGATTGTTCGAGCCGATCCTTCGTGCAGCCTTCGATGGCGAGCTCCATTCACGGCTGCGGCGCGGGCCCTGGTGCGACCTGCCTGAGGCTGACGTGGGCGTTGCGACGGCGCGAGTTGACCCTGGCGCTCGCAACGGTCACTGGGCAACAGGCCCCTACGGCAGCGTGAAGCCCGACTGCAGGTTCTTGATGTCGAGCATCACCCAGGTGATCCAGATCAGCAGGGCGATCACCCCGGAGACGGCGGCAAAGCGGCCGGCGACCTTCACCAGCATCTCCAGAACACTGATTTCTTTCACGGCTCGGGCTTGAGGGTCCCCCCATCCTGCTTGGCCGCCATCCGGCTCGGCATCCAGGATCTAGCCGCTGCCGCCAAGCCCCGGGTCGTGCGTGCCTCTGGCGCCGCGAGCCGCACCTGCCGTGTTGAGTCAGTGCCAATGAGCCTTGATCAGGCGGTGGCGCTGGAAACCACCGGCCCGGCATCGACACGGCTGGATAGGGGCGCCGTGTTGGGGTGGTCGGCGAACCAGCGCTCGACCCAGTCGGCGGCGATGCGGTTGGAGGCCTCGGCTGCTTCGCTGCTCGCGAACACGCTCAAGGAGATCATCCGATCGCCGGCTTCCCCCACATCCACGAAGTAATACGCGATGAACCCCGGCAGGGCCTGCATTTCCGCCAACAGGCCATCCCGCAGGGGCTGCAGGGCCTCGACAGGATCCTTGATTCCTTCGTATTCCCGCAGGGTGGCGTACATCGGCGACTCCTTCACCCTTCCATCCAAGCAGGCCAGGCCGCTGATCGTTACGAAAACACCCCGACCGCGCAAGCGGCCGGGGTGAGCTCCTGTCGTTCGTTCGCGTGTGGGTTGCGGGGCGGAATCCCGCGGCGGCATCAGCCCTCCACCTTGACGCTGACCGTGGTCATCGTCTGGGCTTTGGGGGCCTTCACGGTCAGCAGGCCGTCGCGGTACTGGGCTTCGAGGCCTTCGCGCTGGATGCCGCCGGGGAAGCGGAAGCTGCGGCTCCAGGTGCCGTAGCGCACTTCGCTGAGCAGGGTGCCGCGGCCGGCGCTCTCGCCGCCACCGGTACTGCCGTTGCTGGTGTCGCTCGGGGTCTCCTGATGGCAACGACGCTCGGCCGAGATGATCAGGCTGCGATCGGTGGCTTTGACATCGATGCTGTCCTTGTCGACGCCGGGTAGTTCCAGGGTGATTTCGTAGGCCTGGGCGGTGTCGATCACCTCGGCGGCTGGCACGCGCTCGGCGGTCTGCAGCTGCTGCTCGAGACGGTCGAAGAGATCAAAGGGGGAATGGCGCAGGGTGAGCATGGGGATGGCCTCGGATGGGGGCGGGGTGCACCCGCAGAGCCAATGTGCCGGCCCTGAACCAGGCAGAAGAGGGCGAGAACCGGCCGTCCCGGTTCGGCGCTCCCGCCCGGGTTCGGCTGCCCCACCAGGGTTGGCGCGAGAACCGATCCGGCTCGCCCAGGTCGGCTGCCGGCTGGGCTCTGTTGGGGTGATCGATGACCACGGCGTCGCCAGGGCTGTCGGTTCCCGAACGCCCCAGATCGTTCCCGCTGGACATCGCCACGGCCTTCGGATTCCAGGCCTCTGGTGGACCTGGCTTCAGAGCCACCACCAGCTCTCGAAGCTGGCCGCTTGGCCGCAGGGTTGGCCGTCCCGATCCTGCAGGCTCCAGACCCGGGCGCCCTGGATCTGGAACAGGCGGCCCTCGCTGTCGATGCGGATGCCGCTGTAGTCGCTGATCGCCTTCTGGCTGCGGGCCTGCTCCAGGGCAGCGGCTCGGGCCGTTCGTTCGCTGGCGGCTGCGGTCAGACGGGAGGGCATGCCCACCATGGTGTCCCAGTCACGGCGCCAGAGGCGCAGGGCCGTGCGGTTGGCGTAGATCAGGCGCGGATCGGCGCCGCCGTCGTGGGCGAGCACCGCCGCCGTGGTCGCGAACAGCTCCTGGGCGGCCTGGCGCGCGGATCGCTCGCTGCCGCAACCGGCCAGCAAGGGGTGGCCGAAGGCCCGCTGGTGGGACGTCAGGATCACGCCGGCCAGCGCGATGCGCTCCGCTGACAGCCAGGGCGCCTCCTTCACTTGGAAGCTTTCGGGCCGCGGCTGGTGACCGCCCCGTTCCCGGCTCCATGGTCCGTGCCGGCGCCCGTATCGCTGCCGCTGGCGCCTGCCCCGTTCTCGGCACCGGCGGCCATGGCCCGCACCATCGCCAGCTGGCCCATGGCCGTTCCTTGCTGGCGCAGCCGCTCCAGGAACAGGTGGTTGGCCTCCGGGAAGCG
>CAIKWV010000026.1 GCA_903831165.1 uncultured cyanobacterium | reverse complement strand
TCCCACCCAGGGATAGACGCTGCTGCCATCGTCCATCGGCTGCCAGTGATAGGCCATCACCCCCCGGCTGGAGGGGGCCTGCAGCACTGCCGGCAGCGAGGCCTGGCCGATGGATTCAGGGGAAAGGTCGGGAGCCAGAACCGGCCATTGACGAAAGATCATCACATTAGCGCAAGCACAGCCGAATAAAAGCTATTCTAGCCCAGCTTTTTTTGCCTACATCGGCATAGCGTACAAATTTGATGATTGGCCCAGCCGTTGACGACCGGGCGCCTCAGATCCGCATCCCCGTGCAGGCCAGTGCTGTCCATCGGAGGCCGACACTCAGCCACTGAGTTTGACCAGATTGCGACCGGCTGCCTTGGCGGCATACAGCATTTGATCGACGCGGCCAAAGAACTGTTCGCCCGTCTCCTCGGCCTGCAACGTGGCTGCCCCGAAGCTGCCGGTGAGCTTGGGAACCACCGGGAACACATGCACCGACATCGACAGCCTCAGTTGTTCAGCCAGTTGCCAGGCCTCCTCGGCGCCGGTGTGCGGCAGCATCACCACGAATTCATCGCCGCCCCAGCGGGCCAGCAGGTCGGCCTTACGCAGGCTGGACTTGAGCAGACGGGCCAGCTCCACGATCACCAGATCCCCCAGCTGATGGCCGAAGCGATCATTGATGGTCTTGAAGTGGTCCAGGTCGACGATCAACAGACTGAGGGGCTCGCCATAGTGGCGGGTGCGGCCGATCTGCGCCGCCAGAGCCTGCTCAAAATGGCGCCGATTGGACACACCCGTCAGCGGATCGGTGGTGGCCTGGCCGTGCAGCACAGCGTTGGCGGACAGCAGCGCCAGGTTGGCGGCCTCGGCGGCATCGCGGGCCTCGCGCAACTCAGCGTCGTAGAGCTTGCGCTCACGGATGTCGCGAGTCACCCCGACAAAACCGATGAACTGTTGATCGGGGCCGTAGAGGCCATTCATCGTCCACTCCGTCCAGATCGCGCTGCCATCACGACCGATCTGCTCCAATTCGGCCCGAAAGGGCTCGATCGGCAGACCCGCCTGCAGCTGACCGAGAGCGACCTGACAGGCCTGCTCGATCAGCGGCACCGAAGTGGCGTTCAAGACAGCCGCAGCGGGCTGGGTCAGCAGGTCTTCGGGGCGAGAACCGCTGAGCTTCTCGATCGAAGGACTGATGTAAGTGAAACAGCCACGACGATCGAGAGTCCAGATCACATCATCCAGCCAATCGGCGATCAGGCGATAGCGCTGCTCGCTCTGCTGCAGGGCCTGCCTGGCCTGCTCCAGGGCCGTCATCTGCTGCTCCAACTGATTGGCGCGCAGAAACTCGGCATAGGCAAAAGCGTCGATGATCAGCCTGCTGATCACGATGAACACGACCAGATCCAGGGGAACGAAAGCCAGGGCCAGGCCAAAATCAGGCGGAGACAGGGAAGCGTCGAAAGCTTGGCGATGGGGATCCATCAGCAGGTCGATCAGCCCCCGAACCCCAGACAGCAGCAGCTGCAGCCAGAGGGCAAGGCGCAAGGGACCCAGGGGAATCACCATCGCCCCAGGGCGAATCCAGGCGACCTCGACAATGGCCCAGGCGGACAGAACCACCAGCAGCAGAGCCAGCAGGAAATGCTGCGCCGCATAGAGATCGTTGATGACCAGGAGCTCAAAGATGCCGCTGATCAGGAAGATCAACGCCGACAGCAAGCCGGCCATCTGCAGGGGCACCGCAATCGGCGACCCTTGGCGGCGGCTGATGCGCAGACGGGGAAATTTCATCAGCGAGCCACCGTGTTGACTGACCGAAGCTCGGCCTGATTGGCCCACACCAAAGGCCCAACTTTTTGCCGCCATTCTTGTAAGCAACCGGGATGAACGCGATCACACGTTTCTCCCCAAGACGGCACCACCTTACGCAGCGCGATGTCGCGCAACAGCCAGACATCACGGGGCGAGGGTTGGACCAACTTCAGATGATAAGGCTTACCCCACTTACAAGGGCCACCCGTATTACAGCTGATCACATCTGCCTGCAACAGCTCGGAATAGCGCCACAGGTCATCTAAATAGGCGTTGAACGCTGCCATCAGAATCCGTTGCTGCTGGGTCGAAAGCGAATTCCACTTGCGCAGAGAGATGGCATAACCATTAAGGCCAAACTGCACAGATATCGGAAATGCATACTGTGTATATTCTGTCCAGCCAGCGAAGTTGGCCGAGGCCGCACTCGTCACCGCACAGTCCACCAGGCCAATCGCCAGGGCATCCTTGGTCTGATCAAACGGAATCACCGCAGGCGTGCCACCAAGCTCCGACACGAACGCGCCGAGACCTGCACTGGCCACCCGCACTTTCTTACCCCTGAGGTCCTCCAGGCGAGCGATGGGCTGATGACAGAAGAGCTGCTGGGCGCCAAAGGTCCACATGCCCAGCAACTTGACCTGAGAACGCTGCTGCAGATAACGATCTACGGTGCCGGAATAGGCACGAACAATCTTTTTGGCAGCTGGATAATCCTGGCTCATGCCCAGCAGATCCACGCCCGCCAGGGCAGGCTCAACACCGCTGTTCTGAATGAACCTCAGGGAAACAAGATCGAAATCTCCATCTCTCAACATCTGCAACTGATAGGTGTCCTTCAGTCCGATCGAGTCCAGGGTTTTGTAGGTCACCTTCAGCGGCAGCCCCGTGGTCGCCTCCAAACGGTTGAAAAAGGGCTGTTCCTTATCGCGCTGCAGCAAGCCCGTGGTCGAGGGCTGACCGATCACCAGCAGCGGGATCTGATTGAAATGCCGCCAGGCGAGCGTAAACAAACTGGCAATCGCCACAAACGCCAACAACCTGATCGTGGCTTGCCTGGAAATCGCCACCGCCGTCGATCGGGTGAGTTGGTGCCGCCCAGTCTTACCTGAGTTCAGACCGGCGCTGGCGGCGGCGCACCGGTGTTGGGGCCAGCAGCGGTCCTACGCAGCGGCATCTGGTGATGCCCTATGGGGGTCGAGTCGTTGGCGGCGGCTGACTGGGGCGTTGGCATCACGGGCCACATGGGCAGGCTCAGCCATGGCACAATCCGATTCTGGCTTCAGAGCGATGGTTGGTCTTCAAGGTCTATTGGTTGAAGATCAGTCCATGTTCATGGAGCTCCTGCTGCCGGTGCTCAAAGGCATCCCAGGGCTGAAGGCGATCGCCACCGCCGGCACCGCCGGCGAAGCGATCGGGGCGGTGGAACGACTGCAGCCGGATCTGCTGATCCTGGACCTGTTCCTGCCGGATCAGCCGGGGATTGAGGTGGCCGAGGCCCTGCAGCGGATCCGGCCCGAAGCCCATCTGATCGTGTTGTCGGGTCAGGCCAGCAGCTTTCTTTGCCCGCCTGATCTGCAGCCCATGCTCCACGCCGTGGTTGACAAGACCAGTGCCTTCCGGGAACTGCGGCAGGAAATCAACCGCCTGCTGGCCGGCCTGCCCAAGAACCCCGACGAGCCCAAGCTGGCCCCGGCCCCGGATGCCGAATCCACGGCGGAGACCGATCCGGCGCCGCTCACCCAGCGGGAACGGGACGTGCTGGCCCTGATCGCCCAGGGCTGCAGCAGCCGGGCCATCGCCGAGACCCTGGGGATGGCGGAATCCACCGTGCAGACCCACCGCCGCTCGCTGCGCCTGAAACTGGGCGTCTCCGGTTCAGAGCTGGTACGGGTGGCGGTACTGCACAGCCATGGGGGCTGAGCTGGGGCCGTGATCGCTGTCGTCATCCTGCTGATCGGTGCCCTAGCGAGCAGCGGTGTGGTCATCCACCTGTTGGTGCGCCGCCTGCAACGACGCAACCGGGAGTTGCAGGCAGCCGAGCAGGCGCTCGAACGCCAGCGCCTGACCCTGCGCCAGAAGCTGCGCACCAGCCTCACCGCCGCGGCCGTGGCCCACGAAATCAACCAACCGCTCAGCAGCCTCAGCCTGATCAGCGAGCGCCTGATCGATCAGGCCCAAGCCACGCCTGATCTGGCCGAGGCCCTGCCGCTGCTTCAGGTGCTGCTGACCGAATGCCAACGGGTGGTGGAGCTGATCGAGAAGATGCGGATGTTGCTGCAAAGCGTCGAAACCGAGCAGGGGCCGGTGTCCCTGATCAGCGCCACCAACGCGGCCCTCACCTATCTGCGGCGCCTGCTGAACAGCGAGGACGTGCAGCTGCAGAGCACGGGGCTGGAGGGGGCAGGCGCCGTGATCCATGGCGATGGGGCCCAACTGCAAGTGGCGATCACCAATCTGCTGCGCAATGCCCTGGCGGCCATGCAGGAGGCGCCGCGCCAGCAACGGCGGCTGAGCGTCAGCCTGCGGGAGCTGCCGGGCTGGGTCGAGCTGGTGATGGCCGACAGCGGCCCTGGCTTTCCGCCCGAGTGGCTGGGCCTGGATTTCGGCGAAGAGCGCCTGTTCCAGTCCTCGCGGACCACGGGCATGGGCCTGGGGCTGTATCTGGTGGCGGCCACGGTGGAAAACCACCGCGGCCGCGTGCGACTCAGCCATTCCGGGCAGCTGGGCGGCGCTGAGGTGACCCTGCGCTTTCCGCGCTTGGAGGATGCCGGCAGCAACAGGTCCGTGACCGGATCTACCTAATTTTGAGTAGAGACAAACCAGCGCAGCTGCTGCATAGTCGTCGCAGTTCCGTGTGGTTTCGTGGCTGTCCTGCATTCGCCCAACAGCGGCGCTCAACAGCAGCGGCAACAGCCTGCGGCCACAACGGTGAGCCTCAGCTATCAGATCGTCGACCCCAACGCAGGCAGCGCCGGCTCGGGCACGTTTGCTATCGCCAGCCTGGACGATGTCGTCAGGGAAACGCCGGCCGCCCTGATCACCGTCGATGGCGCCGGTCATTTCGTGCCAGAGCAGATGTCCAGCGTCAGCTGTGGCATCTATTGGCATCCCAGAGAAGGATCCAGTGCCATTTATATCGGCTCCAGCCGCCTGGCCAGCAGCATCGAGGCCGGTGCCACCTGGGCCCGCCTGATCGCCAGCGGCCCGTTCGCCATCGACGACAGCCTGTACGGCAGTTTCTTCACGCCGGACTTCTTCACAACCCTCAACCCCCAGTCCTTCGGCGGCAGGATCGTCTTCTCGCTCCTGTCGCAGGAGGCGGCGTCGTAGCCGACCAGCGGCCCGATCCAAACGAACCCGCCGCCACCATCCCCGCCGCCGATATCCGGATCCGGCGCTGAAGGCGGCCCTGAATCTTCTGACCGATGGGCTGGCGAGGATCTCCCTCCAGGCAGATCGAGACCAGCGAAGTCCCGACCCGTTGACCGGCCCGTTCCCCCGAGTGTTCAGGGCCGTCCGACTCGGCGATGCCCTGGTGCCACAGACAGCCGCAGGCAGCGTTGCCGACCAGGCGCCACTGCGCCCGGAACAGCTGCCATCCCCGCCGGGAAACCACAAAAAAACCGCCTGATGGCGGCCTTGGAATTGGGGAACAACAACGCAGACAATCGGTCCCGAGATCCAAGCAAGCTCTGGACAATCGCCGCTCCTGGCCGGGAGGATCGCCAGATCCGTGACGGGACCTGTTGCGGAGCGGCTGAGCAGCTGCTGCTCCGGTGCCTCCCTAGCCAAACGCAATCGTCGCCAACATCGTCTTCGGCTCGCAACAACAACGACTCAGAGCCAGGGCTGGCTTGGATCCCCGATCTGGATCACTTCCAGTTCTTGGCGACCACTTCGGCCAGATCGACGACGCGCTGGCTGTAGCCCCACTCGTTGTCGTACCAGCAGATGACTTTCACCATGTTGCCGCCCATCACCAGGGTGAGATCGGAATCGACGATCGCGCTCTCATCGGTGCCGGCATGGTCGCTGGAAACCAGGGGCAGATCGCAGTACTTGATGATGCCCTTCATGCCGTTCTCGGCAGCGGCCTGGAGCACGGCGTTCACCTCCTCCTTGCTGGTGTCGCGGCTCAGTTCCAGAACCATGTCCACCACAGAAACGTTGGGGGTGGGAACGCGCAGGGCGATGCCGCTGAGCTTGCCCTTCATCGGCGGGTACACCAAGGCCACCGCACTGGCGGCACCGGTACTGGTGGGCACAATGTTCACGGCGGCGGCGCGGGCACGGCGCAGGTCGCGGTGGGCGGAGTCGAGGATGCGCTGGTCACCGGTATAGCTGTGGCAGGTGGTCATCGTGCCCTTGACGATGCCGAAGGCCTGATCGAGCACCTTGACGACCGGCGCCATGCAATTGGTGGTGCAGCTGGCGTTACTGATGATGTCGAAATCTTCGTGGCGGTATTGATCGGCGTTCACGCCCACCACGAAGGTGCCCACCTTGGCCCCCTTGCCAGGGGCGGTGAGGATCACCTTCTTGGCTCCGGACTCAAAGTGCTTGCTGGCGCCCACGTCGTCGTTGAACACGCCCGTGGACTCGATCACCAGGTCCACACCCCACTCCTTCCAGGGCAGGTTGGCGGGATTGCGGTCGTAAAAGACTTTGATCGTCTTGCCGTTGATGATGATCGAGTCCTGGGTGGTGGTCACCTCTGCATTGCGCAGGGGGCCAAGCATCGTGTCGTACTTGAGCAGGTGGGCGTTAGTTTTGGTATCACCGGAGCCATTGAGACCCACCACCTCG
>CAIKWV010000025.1 GCA_903831165.1 uncultured cyanobacterium | reverse complement strand
GAGGCGATGCTGGAAGCCCTGGGGTCCATCGGCTTGGCGGGACCGGAGGTGATCGCTGTGATCGAGCCCTTCATCGTCCATGAGCGCCCCCTGATCCGCAGCGCCGCCTGCCGGGCTCTGCTGCAGCTGAGTGGGGAACCCCGCTGGGCCGAACCGCTGGTGCAGTTGCTGGACCATCCCCAGCTGCAGGTGCGGCGCGCCGCCCTGATGGATCTGGGGGCCGTCGGCTGGCGGCCGGCGCTCGAGCCGATCTGCCGCACCCTGGCCGAGAACAGCCTCAAGCTGATCGCCCTGCGGGGCCTGGTCGAACAGGGAACCCACCACGACGATGCCGTGGCGGTGGAGACCGTGTTGAGCGCCATGGATTCCCTGCTGTGACAACCGATGCGACCCCTGATGTGATGGACACGATCGGCGAACGGATCCAGGCCGTGCAGCGGGCCGCCAGCTCCCAGGCGATGCTGAGCGCCACCTGGGAGCTGGCCAGCAGCGACCATGGCGAGCGCGTCAACACCGAGGCGATCCATTGCCTGGTGGAGGTGCTGGGCTTCAACAATCCCGGGGCTGCCGTGGCCGCCGTCGATGGCCTGATCCGGCTGGGTCCGGCGGCGGTGCAGCCGATCCTGGACAGCCTCGATCCGCGCAACTACGGCGCCCGGGCCTGGGCGGTGCGGGCCCTGGCCGGCATCGGCGATGTGCGGGGCCTGGAGCTGCTGGAGGAAGCCCTCGGCACGGATGTGGGCCCGAGTGTGCGGCGGGCCGCCGCCTGCGGCCTGGGCAGCCTGCGGCTGGAGGCCCTGGAGCCAGCGCAACGCGAGGCCGTACGGCAGCGGAGCCTGCTGGCCCTGCTGGCGGGCTGCCGCGATGGCGAATGGGTGGTGCGCTACGCCGTGAGCGTCGGGCTCGAGAGCCTCGGCCTCCGCCAGGAGCCCCAGCCCCCGGAGCGCCAGCAATTATTGGAAGCCCTGGCGGCTCTGGGGCAGCCGGAACGGGAGGAGACGGCGGTGGTGCGGCTGCGGGCCAGGCTGGCCCAGCAGCGGCTCCTGGCGCTGTCCGCAGGCTCAGCAGGCCATGATCCGGCGGGGAAGCAGCCGTGAGCCAGGCCCCGACCCGGGTGTTGTTCGTCTGCCTCGGCAACATCTGCCGCTCGCCGGCCGCCGAAGGGGTGTTCCTGCACCAACTGGCCGAGGCCGGCCAGGATGCCTGCTTCGAAGTGGACTCCGCTGGCACCGGCAGCTGGCATGTGGGCCAGCCCGCCGACCGGCGCATGCGGGCCGCCGCCGAGCGCCGGGGCATTCACCTGCCCAGCCGGGCCCGCCAGCTCTCGCTGGCCGACCTGCAGGATTTCGACCACATCCTGACCATGGATGCCGAGAACCTGGCTGCCGTACGCGCCCTCGGCCGCCGCAATCCTCCCCGGGCGGCGATCAAGCCCCTGCTGCAGTACTGCCGTCGCTTCCCCCAGGAGGAGGTGCCGGACCCGTACTACGGCGGCGAGGCCGGCTTCGACCACGTGCTGGACCTGCTGGAGGATGCCTGCGAGGGGCTGCTGGCGGATCTGCTGGCGGAACGCCGGCAAGGCCACGAGGCCGAGCCGCCCGCCCCCTCGTCCTGAGCCCGTTGGCGTTGCCGACAAGGCCGCCGTTGCAGCCCCAGGGACCATCCGGTCCGGGGGCCACCCCACGCCCGGTCCGAGCCCGTGCCCTTGAAGCTTTTGGCGACCCTGAACCTGTTTGGCTACAGGACTTGCGGCTTGCGGCGGTGGGTTGTGGAAAGGGAGCGCAGGCGGCGCCTCAGCTGGGGTCCGGCCAGGCCTCCTCGGGGACCCGCTGGCGGAACAGATCCACCAGGGCCTCGATCACGGCCTCGATGCTCAGGCCATCGGTGACCAGTTCGACCGCATCGCCCGCCTGCAGCAGCGGCGCCACGGCCCGGGTGGAGTCGAGATGGTCGCGCTCGGCGATGCTCGCCTCCAGCTCCGGCAGCGGCGGCACCGGGAAACCCCGCTGGCCCAGATCCTCAGCCCGGCGCCGGGCCCGCTCCGCCACCGTGGCGGTGAGAAACACCTTGCAGTCGGCATCCGGGAACACGACCGTGCCGATGTCGCGCCCCTCGGCCACCAGACCACCCCGCGCCCCCATGGCCTGCTGCTGGCGGGTGAGGGCCTCGCGCACGCAGCCATGGGCCGCCACCGTGCTCACCAAGGCGGTGACCTCGGGGCTGCGGATCGCCTCGGTGACGTCATGGCCATTGATCTCCACCCGTTGCAACTCCCCTT
>CAIKWV010000024.1 GCA_903831165.1 uncultured cyanobacterium | reverse complement strand
TTGATGCACCCGTCTCGGCTGCCGCCCCTGTCGACCTCCGCCGCCCTGGTGTGGATGGCCGCTCTGCGCGAACCCATTCGCTAGCTGATGCCTGGCTTTCCTGGGGCTGGCGGGCCGTGGGCTGCCGCCGCTGCGGCCTTGACTGGGTCAGGGCGGCGCCAGTCGGCTCTTGATGTGTAGGTTCTCCACCGTGGAGCCACCCATGGCCACGAATCTTGCCCTCGACCAAGAGCTGCTCGATCGAGCCTTCCGGGTGAGTGGAGAGCCCACCAAGAAAGCGGCCGTCACCCGTGCCTTGCAGGCGTTCATCGCTCGGAGAGCACAGCGGCAGGTTGCCGAGTTGTTTGGCAAGCTCGAATGGGAGGCTTCGTTCGATGACAAGGCCGAACGGGCTCGCCAGCCGTGAGTCTGTTGGTTGACACGAGCGTTTGGTCCCTGGCTTTGTGAAACAGGGCCACCAGCAGGAAGGTATCCACCTAGCAACCGCAGCGTCTCTCGCTCACGGTTCCTGTTGACGCAGCTCCCGCAGCAGTTGAACCGCTGAATCGCCGGGACCCGGCTGATCACCATGCAGCTGACGCAAGCGCTGGATCCAGTCCGGGCCGGTGCCGCTGGGGCCGGGCTCTCGCACCACCCGGGCGACGGGCTGACCGCGCCGGGTGATCACCACCTCCTCGCCCGCTTGCACCGCATCGAGCAGAGCCGAGAGCTGGGCCTTGGCCTCCGCCAATCCGACCGTACGCATGGTCAGCGGATCAGGTGACCAACAGCCCAGGTGGTTCCAGCGTTGCTCTTGTTGGCCCTTGGGCCTGGGCCTTCAACCGCGCTGATGACGGCTGAGGCTGGCGGCCGAGAACAGGAAGCCTTCGGTCTTGGCGATAGCCACGACGGCGCTGGCATCGGTGGCGGCGTCCACCTGGAGCTTGAGGGCGGGATCGGCATCGACCTTGGTGAAGAAAGCGATCAGCTGAGCTTTTGACATGGATGACTTTGATAAGTTCTTTTTAAGTCTAGCTCCCCTGCGCCCTCAGGCGTGTCCTGAGGCGCCGGCTGGGCTGGCTTCGCTGGGCAGGCATCTCGGCCGGGTTCCGCATGACATTGCGCCATCGGCGCCACTGGCCGGTTGGGCGCGTTGAATAACGGTTGATCGGGTCTGTTGGTTGATGGTGGCCCCCCTGCTTCTGGTGGCCGGTGACACGGCGATCAGCAAGGAATTGCTGTCCCTGCTGGTGATCGCCCTGATCGCCGCCGGCGCGCCGCTGTTGCTGGGACTGCTGCGGCTGCGGCTGGCCGAGGTGGTGGTGCTGCTGGCGGCCGGGGTGGTCTTCGGGCCCCACGGGCTGCACTGGATCGTGATCGACGATGCGATCGAGCTGCTGGCGGAGTTGGGCCTGGGTTTTCTGTTCTTTGCCGCCGGCCTCGAACTGGAGCAGGCGGCGATTCGCGGTCGCTCCGGTCGCCTGGCCGCCATTGGCTGGTTCTGCAGTGCCCTGGCGGCGATGGCCGCGGCCTGGCTGCTGCAACTGGCCGGCTTGATCGACGATGTCACGGGCATTGCGATCGCGCTCACCAGCACGGCCCTCGGCACCCTGCTGCCGATCCTGCGGGACTGGGGGGAGCTGCGCAGCCGCTTCGGGCGCTATTTCATGGGCGCTGGCGCCATGGGCGAGTTCGGGCCGATTCTGGCGATTTCGCTGTTGCTGGGGGCCTCGAACACGGTGGTCGCCCTGCTGTCGTTGCTGATGTTTGCCGCGGCCGCCCTGATCCTGGCCCGTCTGCCCAAGCATCTGGCCAGTGATCACATGGTGCAGGTGGTGCAGCGCGGCCATCACACCAGTTCCCAGACAGCCCTGCGGCTGACGATCCTGTTGCTGGTCGCCTTGCTGGTGATGGCGAATCGCTTCGGACTGGATGCCGTGCTCGGCGCTTTTGTGGCCGGAGTCATCCTGCGCCGTTATCTGCCGCCCGAGCAGGAAACCCTGCTGGCCTTGAAGGTGGAAGGGGTGGCATTCGGGATTTTCGTGCCGATCTTTTTCATCGTTTCCGGTGCCAATCTCGATATCGCTTCGATCACGCAGAACCCCCAGCTTCTGATCATCTTCTTTGTGTTGTTGCTGCTGGTCCGGGGGCTGCCCCAGTTCTTCGTGTATCGCTTCGCTATCCCCGATCCGATCGAGCGCAGCCGCTTTGCGCTGCTGGTGGCCACGGCCCTGCCGATCATCGTCGCGGTGACGACGCTGGAGCTGCGGGCTGGCCTGATGCGCCCCGAAAATGCCGCAGCCCTGGTGGGCGCCGGTGCCCTGTCAGTGCTGGTGTTCCCGATCGTGGCGGCGATGCTGCCAAGGCGGGCCAGCTCCTGAGCGGCCCAACGGATCGTGGCTCCCAGCCGCCGCCTGGCCCGTTCGACGCAACGGACTGGGCCGGTCAGCCCGCCCCCAGCAGCTGCCTCAGCCGCGGCTCCAGCAGGGCGAAGGCCCGGCCGCGATGGCCGATGCGTCCCTTGGTGGCCTTGTCCATTTCGGCGAAGCTGAGCCCGGTCTCCGGCACGTAGAACACCGGGTCGTAGCCGAAGCCGCCGCTGCCGCGGGGTGCCTCCAGGATCAAGCCGGGGCAGTGCCCCTCCACCTCCAGACGGATGGCGCCGCCGGGGTCCGCCAGGGCCAGGGCGGCGCTGAACTGGGCGCGGCGGTTGGGGCCAGGCGCGGAGTCGCTACTGGTGGCGGCGGCCAGTTCCCGCAGCAGTCGGGCGATTCGTTCGGGATCAGTGGCGGCGTAGCGGGCCGAATGCACCCCGGGGGCGCCGCCCAGGGCCTCCACCGCCAGGCCCGAATCGTCGGCCAGGGCCCAGCAGCCCGTGGCCAGCGCCACCGCCGTGGCCTTGAGCCGGGCGTTCTCGGCAAAGGTCTGGCCCGTTTCCTCCACCTCCAGGCCCTCGGGCTGGGCTCGGATCTCCAGGGGCAGTTCGGCCAGCAGATTGGCGAACTCGCGGATCTTGCCGGCGTTACCGCTGGCGATCACCAGGATCGTGGGGATTGGGGGAGCCATGGGCGCAGGTGCTGGGGTTGAGAAGGCTTTTGGGTGCGGGCCGACGATGCGGGCCTTGGGGCGAGCAGCGTGAGTTGGGGGCTGGGCGGTGAAAATCGCGACGTGAAGGCCGTGAGAGCTGCTACGTGAAGCTGGACAGGAAGGCTGGGAAGTTAACGCAGAGAACTGAACACTTGAAGGCGAAGTTTCTCTAGGCAGGCTGGTGAAGTCGTGCAGTCTTGTTGAAAAGATCTTGGCGCCCGAGCTCTGGCGGCGCCAGTTTCCATTGCCTTGCTCTCAAGCCTTTTCAACCCCGGCAGCAGCTTCGGCCGGCGAGGGTGAGGCGCGGCTCGGGCGAGCGGCGCGGACGCCCGGCGGCTAGATCGACTCGGCGAGCTGCCGCGCCCAGTTCAGCACCTCCGTCACCCGCTGGGTCGTGGGGGCCTCGCAGTACAGCCGCAGCAGCGGTTCGGTGCCGGAGAAACGCAGCATCAACCAGTGGTTCGGTCCCAGCCGCAGCTTGACGCCATCGGTCGTGATCAGCTCCGCCACCGGCTGCCCGGCCACCGCTGTGGGGGGCGTTGCGGCCAGGAAGCGCTCCAGGCGGGTGCGGGCCGCCATGTCCGCCAGGCGCAGGTCCAGGCGGTCGTAGTGGGCGGCCCCGCCGCAGCGCTGCTGTAGGGCATCGATGCGCTCTCCCAGGGGCACGCCGCCCTCCACCAGGGCCTCGATCAGCAGCAGGGCGGCGAAGGGGGCATCGCGTTCGGGCAGGTGCATGCCGAAGCCCACCCCACCCGATTCCTCGCCGCCGACCAGCACCTCGCCGGAGAGCATCTCGGCGGCGATGTACTTGAAGCCCACCGGCATCTCGATCACGGTGCGGCCCAGGTCTTCGGCCACCAGCCGCATCAGGTCTGAGCCGCTGACGGTCTTGATCACCTTGCCGCCCAGTTGGCGGGCGCCGGCCAGGTGGTCGATGAACAGGGGCATCAGCAGTTGGGTGCTGCAGAAGCGGCCATTTTCGTCGATCGCCGCGATGCGGTCGCCGTCCCCATCGAAGACGATGCCGACCGCCGGCTTGCCGGTGTCGCTGGAGGCCCGTACCGCCGCGATCAGCTCCTGCAGGTAGGGCGCCAGGGGTTCGGGGGGATGGCCGCCGAACAGGGGATCCCGCTCGGATCGGATCTCCCGGATCGGGGCGCCGTCCCCCAGCAGGCTCGGTAGCCCGCCGGCCGCCGAGCCGTGCATCGGATCGACGATCACCGTCAGCCCGCTGGCGGCCAGGCCCCGGGCCAGGGCGGTGGTGTCCAACTTGGTTTTCAGGCCCGCCAGGTAGGTGCCCATCGCATCGAACCGGGGCGTGGTATCGGCGATCGGTACCGTGATGCCGCCTGCAGAT
>CAIKWV010000023.1 GCA_903831165.1 uncultured cyanobacterium | reverse complement strand
CAGCCGCTGGCTCATGTCGGCGTAGAGGCCATAGTTGGAGCTGCGCACGATCACGCCGTGGCGTTGCAGCTGGGGGCGCAGCTTGAAGTAGGGGCTGCCCATGGGGATGCCCAGGGCCCGGGCCTCGGCGCTGCGGGAGACGATGCAGCCGTCGTTGTTGGAGAGCACCACCAGCGGCCGGCCGATCACGGAGGGATCGAGCACCGCCTCGCAGGAGGCGTAGAAGTTGTTGCCGTCGATCAGCACGGTGGCGCGGGCCATGCGGATCAGAGCGTGCGGATCACATGGACGGCCACACCCCAGAGCTGCACGTCAACGCCACCCGCAAAGCCCGTCCGGCCGTCGCCGCTGTCCGGCAAGGCCTCCAGCGGGATCGGCGGATAGTCGGGATGGGCGGCCTCCAGCCAGCGGCGGCCGGGGCTCTGGCAGAGCCGCTTGAGGGTGAACTGGCCGCCGAAGCGCACCACCACGATCGTTCCGGCCCGGGCCTCGTGGCAGCGCTCCACCACCAGCAGATCGCCGTGCCGGATGCCGGCGCCCTGCATCGAGTCGCCGGCGACCCGCAACAACAGGCTGTGCTCCGGATCGCGGATCAGCAGCCGGGCCAGGTCGATCCCCCGACGCTCCCCAGGCCGCCCGGAAGCCTCTCGTGGCGGGAGCGTCCGGGCGGCGGCTGACATCTCCAGGCTGGTCGCCGGAGCTGACGGCAGAGCTGCGTCCAGCGCGGGCTCCAGGACGGGGATGGATGGCTGCAAAAGCGGGTCCAAAGGCAACGACAAGACAGGCGGAACGAGGAGACACAGGCCCACCCGCACCCAGGCGCCCCACCCCACCATGGTAGTTCACTTGTACTGATTCTTGGTGAGTGGTGTTCCGGGTGTTGGCTCGGGCCGCTGCGCCCTGGGATGGGCGGCAGCCGGGGGTCTGGGTCCTGGTGCTCGGCGCCAGGGGGGCGCGAGCGCCTGGTCGTCAGCGAAGTGGGGTGCTCCTGATCGCGCCGGCGCCAGGCCGGCGGCGGGATCGTCAGCGTTCGCTGCCGGCTGGGTGACGACCTTGACCGCTATCGGGAAGGCGAGGCGGCAAGCTGGGACGGTTCAGCTCTGCAGCCGTGGCGCAATCCTCTCTGGCGGCCATTGGGTCGAGCTTCACGGCCATCACCCTGGCGGAGCTGGGCGACAAGACCTTTTTCATGGCGCTGATCCTGGCGGCCCGCCATCGGGCCCGCTGGGTGTTCGTCGGCGCCTTCGGCGCCTTGGCGGCCGTCACCCTGATCTCCCTGGCCCTGGGCTACGGCCTGCGGGAGCTGCTGCCCGCCGCCCTGGTGCCATGGCTGGCCGCCGTGCTGTTCCTGGCCTTCGGCGTCAAGCTGTTGATCGATGCCCAGGCCATGGGCAGCGGCGCGGCCGCCCATGAAGCCGAAGAAGCCGAGGAGGCGGTGAATGAGGCCGAGAAGCAGCAGGTGATCACCACGCCCTGGGCCGTGATCTGGGAGGCCTTCGCCCTGGTGTTCGTCGCCGAGCTGGGCGATCGCACCCAGTTCACCACCATCTTTCTGGCCACGGCGCCGGGCTTCGGCTTCGTCGCCCTGCTCGCCGGCACCCTGGCCGGCCACGCCCTGGTCACCTGGCTGGCGGTGGGCGCCGGCCGCTGGATCGGCGGCCGCATCAGCGAGCGCCTGCTCTATCGCCTCAGTGGCGGTCTGTTTCTGGTGTTCGGGGCTGTGGCCCTGCGCCAGGCTCTCTCCTGAATCTCACTCCCCATGGGCAGCCGACACGACCACGTCCACCCGGCGGTGCAGATCCAGCGCCAGCCGCATCCGCGCCAGCATCAGCACCGGCCCGGATCGGCGGCAGCCTTTCGCTGGAGCATCATTCTCAATAGTGCCCTCTCGGGGTTGCAGCTGGCCATCGGCCTGGCCTTCGGCTCCCTGGCCCTGATCGGCGATGCGGTGCACAATCTCGGCGATGTGGCCGGGTTGCTGTTCGGCTGGGGGGCCGAACGGCTCAGTGCTCGCCCCCCCTCGCCGCGTTTCACCTACGGCTATGGCCGCAGCACCCAGCTGGCCTCCCTGATCAACGCGGTGCTGATCCTGATGGCCTCGGCGGTGGTGATCGTCGAGGGATTGCAGCGGTTGGTGGAGCCGGTGCCGGTGGTGGGGGTACCGGTGGCGGTGGCGGCAGCCGTCGGCATCGCGGTCAATCTGGGCTCGGCCCGCCTGTTCGGCGGCGACCACAACCACGATCTCAACCGCCGCGCTGCCGTCGTGCACCTGCTCACGGATGCGGCGGTGTCGGCCGCCGTGCTGGTCAGCGCCCTGCTGGTGCAGCTCACCGGCTGGAACTGGCTCGATGCCGCGACCGCGATCGGCGTGGGGCTGGCGGTGGCCTGGAGCGGCTGGCAGTTGCTGCGGGAGGCCCTGGTCATCGCCCTTGATGCCGTGCCAGCCGACATCGATCTGCAGGAGGTGCATGGCATGCTGCGCAGCCTGCAGGGAGTGCTGGATGTGCACCACCTCCATGTCTGGGGCATGAGCACCTCCCAGAACGCCATGACGGCTCACATCACGCGCCGGCCCGGCAGCATCGACGACATGGCCCTGCTGCACGAGGCCAAAGAGAAGCTGGCCCAGCTCGGCATCGCCCACAGCACGATCCAGCTGGAGCCGCCCGAGGGGGATTGAGGCCTCGGGATCGGGGCGAAACAGCTGCGGGGGCCCGACGCCGATCAGATCTCCTCGTCGCCTTCAAGCAGCAGTTGCTGGAAGGCGATGTAGAGGGATTCCTCCTCCGCGCTGCGAGGTCGGTTGAGCGTGGTCTGACGGGTGCGGCCGCCGGTGTTGGGCGCGCTGCGCTTCGTGGTGCCGCCTGGCCCTGAAGGACGATCGGCGGGGCCCTTGGTGCCGGCTGGGGTGATCTGCTGCGCTGAGCGGGCCTGGCGGCGGCGACTCTCCTCCAGCTCCCGCAGCCGCTCCATCAGATGGGGCGGCACGCTGCCATCGGCGCTGGCGGCCATCAGCTCGCGGAACAGCTGCTCCGGATCCCGCTCGATCTCGACCGCATGGCGCGGAGCATCGGCCCGGGTCTGGGGCCGGGTGGGCTCCGGCACGGGCAGGGGCTTGGGCAGCTGGCGACCGAGGGCCTCCAGGCGCTCCCGGCTGCGGGCATCGAAGCTCATGGCACCAGCTCCTCTGGGGACTCAACCACAGCCCAGTGTGTCGCGGGTGGCGCGGCCGCTGCTGGGGTTGGTGCCACTGGCGATCGCGCACAGGGCCTTGAGGGCATCGCCGCGCAGGGGCACGTTGGTGAAATCGGCCCCTTCGATCAGCACGTTGCTGAACTTGGTGTTAAAGGCGAAGGCGTCATCGAGCCGGGCGTTGCGCAGGTCCGTGCCATCGAACACGGCCGAATCGAGGGTGGCGTCGCGCAGATCGGCGCCGGCCATGTCCGCATCCTGGAGCTTGGCGCCGAACAGGCTGGCGTTGCGCAGATCGGCGCCATGGAAATCGGCATCGCGCAGGTTGGTGAGATTGAAGGTCACCCCCTGCAGGTCGGCGCCGCGGAAGTCGGCACCGATCAGCACCTGTTTGGCGTAGTCCATCGCCGCCAGCGCCGGCTGGATGGGGCCCACCACCAGCCCCGTCGCCAGCAGTAGCGCCAAGAGTGCTCGCTGCCACAGGGCTGGTCGCAGCAGCGCGCCGGCGATCCGGTCGGTGATCCGTGCGGCGAAGCGGGCTGCGATGGCTGCGGGGCTGCAGGCGGAGCCTGGACCAGTGGCGGCGTCTGAAGACAGACAGAAGCTCAGTCGGGCAGGCGCCATGGCAACGGAGGGCAGCGAACCTGACCCTAGGCAGGCCAGGGACAGTCCCTGCTGCCGCCCAGAGAGGGGGTGGCGAGGCCGATCGGCCTGCGGGACCAACCAGGTGGCTCGCTCCGCTGGCATGGCCTGGTTGCGGTGCCGCCAAAAAGCCCTCGCTGCAGCAGCGGGTCGCAGCCTGGGAATCCTCAAACGGCAGGTCGACGTCCCAGGGAGGTGGCCATGGGATCAGGGATCAGGACATCGCCGTCCGGGGTGAGGCCATGAGCGATGACAGGGCCTGAATGGCCGACGCCGAGGAAGCGCACCCGAGCGCAGCGCCAGGGAGCCTGGGCCGAGCAGCGCGCGCTGCGGCTGCTGCTGGCCAGCGGCTGGCAGCTGCTGGATCGGAATTGGCGCTGCCGCTGGGGGGAAATCGACCTGGTGATGGCCAAGACCGACCGGCTGCTGCTGGTGGAGGTCAAGGCCCGTCAGCAGCTGGGCGCCGATGGCGGCGGCCGGGGAGCCCTGGGTTGGCGCAAGCGCCAGCGGCTGGAGCGGGCCTGGGACTGCTGGCTGGCGGCCCATCCCGGTTGGAGTCAGGCGCCGGTGGAACAGGTGGCCGCCCTGGTGCCCCTGCCACCGGCCCGCGAGCCGGTGCTGTGGATCCGGATCGGCAGCTGAGGGATCCGGCGGCAGCTGTGCCCTAGGCCCGCCGATCCATCGTTCAGCTGCCGCTGGGAGCGGGACGGGAGCTGGATGGGGGGACGACCGGGGTTGGCTGGCTGGCTGGCTGGGTCGCCGGCTCGGTGTACCAGACGGTGCAGCGGTAGCGGATGTTGTCGAGGCCGATCTCGATGTCCTGGCACTTGGTCCGGGTGATCGTGGCGTTCTTCGGGACCTGGGAGCTGGCTTCCTGGCGCGCCCCGGATCGGTCCATCACCGAATCGGCGGTGACGCTGCCGGCCAGGGCCGGAGCTGCCACCAGGCTGAGTTCCAGCAGGGCCAGGCCCGCCAGGGCCGCGGCGCACCTCGCCCCGAGCGGCCCAAGACAAGCCAGGCCTGAAGGCTGCAACGTCAGGGCGGAGCGGTGGTGGCCGGGGAACGTCATGGCAGAAACCAGCGCTGGTGGGTGTCGCTTCCCCGGTTTAGCCAACCCCCACCCCAGCTGGGAGCAATGTGGGAGGACCTGTGGCCTGGCCCATGACCTTCGGCGCCCATCGCGCCCGCAAGCGCTTCGGCCAGCACTGGCTGGTGGACGGGGCGGTGCTGGATCGCATCATCGCCGCTGCCGACATCGCCCCCGGCGATCGGGTCCTGGAGGTGGGGCCCGGCCGCGGAGCGTTGACGGAACGACTGCTGGCCACACCGCTGGCGGCTCTGCTGGCGGTGGAACTGGATCGCGATCTGGTGGCGGGCCTGCGTCAGCGCTTCGGCCACGAGTCACGCTTCCAGCTGCTGGAGGGGGATGCCCTGAAGCTGCCCCTGGCACCGCCCGAAGGGCCGGCCCCGCAGAAAGTGGTGGCCAACATCCCTTACAACATCACGGGCCCGCTGCTGGAACGGCTGGTCGGTCGCCTGGATCGCCCGGTGCTGCCGCCCTATCAGCGTCTGGTGCTGTTGGTGCAGCAGGAGGTGGGTGAGCGGATCCGGGCTGCCCCCGGCAGCAGCGCCTACTCGGCCCTGAGCGTGCGCCTGCAGCTGCTGGCACGCTGCAGCGCGATCTGCCCGGTGCCGCCGCGCTGCTTTGCGCCCCCGCCCAAAGTGATGTCGGAGGTGATCCTGCTGGAGCCCCTGCCGCCCGAGCAGTTGCTGCCGCCGCCGACCGCCCGGCAGCTGGAGGCGCTATTGCGCCGTTGCTTCGCGGCGCGCCGCAAGATGTTGCGCAACAGCCTGGCCGGCCTGGTGCCGGAGCCCCACCTGGCCAGGCTGGCGGCTGCCGCCGGCGTGGAGCTCAGCCAGCGTCCCCAGGAGCTGGCGCCCCAGGCCTGGGTGACGCT
>CAIKWV010000022.1 GCA_903831165.1 uncultured cyanobacterium | reverse complement strand
GTTGACCACCCGATCAATCAGGCCGTATTCAACCGCTTCTGCCGGCGAAAGGAAGTAGTCGCGGTCGGTGTCTTCGGCGATTTTTTCCAGCGGCTGGCCGGTGTGTTCGGCCATCAGCCCGTTGAGGGTGTCCTTGAGAAACAGAATCTCTCGAGCCTGAATCTCGATGTCCACGGCTTGTCCCTGGGCCCCACCGAGGGGTTGGTGGATCATGATCCGGGCATTGGGCAGAGCCAGCCGTTTGCCTTTGGCACCGCCCGAGAGCAGAAACGCCCCCATGCTGGCCGCCAGCCCGTAACAGATGGTGACCACGTCCGGTGCCACTTGCTGCATCGTGTCGTAGATGGCCAGGCCGGCAGTGACCGAGCCACCGGGGGAGTTCACGTAGATCTGGATGTCTTTTTCCGGATCTTCGGCCTCGAGGTACAGCAGCTGGGCCACCAGCGAATCGGCCACCTGGTCGTCGATGCCGGTGCCCAGGAAGATGATCCGCTCCCGCAGCAGGCGGGAATAGATGTCGAAGGCCCGATCGCCCCGGCCCGATTGCTCCACCACCGTGGGCAGGACGCCGGGGGCGGCGCTGGGGGGTGGCATGGTCATGGCGTTCCAGGGCTGGGGCCCGCTCCAGTGGCTGTGCACCGGATGGCGCCGCAGGCCAGCGGGGGATGGAATCGCATCGGGTTGGGCTTCGATCACGCGGACGTTCTCAGGCCTGGTGTGGCCAACAATCTATGGGCTCAGTCCTTGGCTGCGGCCGTTTTCCTGGCCTTGGGCTTGCCGCTGTCGGCTGCGGAGCTGGCTGCAGCCTGGCTGGCGTCGCCGGCCTGGTCGTCCTCGTCCGCTTTGTCGGCTTGGGCTTCAGGGGCCTTTTCGGTGATGGTGCTGTGGGCTTCCAGCCACTCGAGCAGGCGCTCATTGAGCAGATCGTCGGCGACGGCCAGGCGCAGCCGCTGGGGATCGATGGTGCTGGTATCGCTGAGGCCGCGGCTCACTTCCATGAACTTGGCCTCGATGTCCGCTTCGGCCACCGTGATCGCCTCGGCGGTGGCGAGGGCTCGGAGGGCGAGGTTGCGACGCAGGCGCTGCTCCGCCTCGGGGCGGGAGGTGTCCATCAGGCTGCGCACCAGATCCGGGGTGAACAATTTCTTGACGTCCATGCCCTGCTGGGCGATCTGGCTGGCGGTCTGCTCGATCAGATTGCGGATCTCCACCTGGATCAGGGTTTCGGGAAGTTCCACCTCCAGCTGCTCCACCAGGGCCTCCAGCAGGGCGTCGTGGCGGGTGGCCCGCTGGCGCCGTTCGGCGTCCTCCTGCAGGCGGGCCTCCAGATCGGCCCGCAGCTCGGCCAGGTTGCTCTTGTCGCTGGCCTGCTGGGCGAAGGCGTCATCGAGCTCAGGCAGCTCCTTGGTTTTCAGCTCGATCAGGCGGATGACGAATGCCGCCGGCCGGCCGGCGGCGTCAGCCTGGGGGTAGGACTCGGGGAAGCTGCAGGCCACCGTGGCGCTGTCGCCGGGCTTCAAGCCGATGATGCCTTCGATGAAGCCGGGGATCATGCGGCCCTCCTCCAGCTCCACCTCCATGCCTTCGGAGCTGCCGCCCTCGATCGCCTCACCGGTGTCGCTGAAGGTGCCGCTGAAGCTCACTTCGGCCACATCGCCGCTGGCGGCGGCCCGGCCCTCCACCGGCACCAGGGTCGCCATCTGCTGGCGGGATTGATCGAGCAGTTCGTCGACCCGGGCGGGGTCGTAGCTGATCGTTTCGGCTTCGGCCTTGAGACCCTTGGTTGCCTTGAGGCTGGGGGTGGGTTCCACATCCAGCTCCAGGGTGAAGCTGATGGCGTTGCCCGGCTCGAAGCGCGCCAGTACCACTTCAAAGTCCTCGCTCAGCTGGGGCTGACCGATCGCCACGATCTTCTCTTGGCCCACGGCCTCGCGGAAGACGCTGTCCACCAGATCTTCCAGGGCGGTGGCCCGGATGCGCAGGGGACCGATCTGCTGCAGCAGCACGGGCCGGGGCACCTTGCCCTTGCGGAAGCCGGGCAGCTTGACGCTGCGGCTGAGTTTGGAGAAGGCGGCGTCGTAGCTGGCCTGAGCGCGGGGCGCCGGCACGCCGATCTCCACCGCCAGTCGGCTGCCCGGACGGGGGCTGGTGCTGACCTGCAGCGAGGCGTTGCCCTGGTCGGGCTCGCTCGCGGCGGTCGGGGTCTGGGCGGCTTTGGAGCTGGCGG
>CAIKWV010000021.1 GCA_903831165.1 uncultured cyanobacterium | reverse complement strand
TCACTGGCGGTGGTGTGGAAGCCCATCCAGCGATCGCCGAGCGGCCCATTGGGACCGACGGTGGGATTGTTCTTGCCGCTCTTGGTGCTCTGGTACTGGGGATTGACCACCTTGTTGCGGATCTTGAAGCTGCCGGTGGGTGTGGGGGTGGCGGGGTCGCCGATCGCCACCGGCCAGCTGCCGAGCACCTTGTCGCCGTCGTACAGGCTGATGGTGCGGCGGCCCAGTTCCAGCAGGATGCGCCGCGTGTTGCTGACGGCGGCGGTGCTGGGCTCCGGCAGGCTCAGGGGCGTGGGCGTGGAGCTTGGCGTGAGACCGCCACTGGAGGCGGTGTTCGGCCGGGCGACCGGCAGCCCGGGGGTGCCGCCGGGGGCCTGGGCGGCCGGCAGGGGCGGAAGCGCCGGTGGGGCTTCAAGGGAGAAGGCCGGTGCCCCTGCCAGGCCCAGGACTGCGATCCAGCCCAGGCTCAGCGCAGCGGAGCTGGCGGCATGGCGCCGCTGGCTGGAGGAGAGAGGAAGGAGGGCGGTCATGGGGGAAAGGCAGGGGGCGGTGCAGCGGTTTAAGGGGATGGGACCTCAGTTGACCAGCTTGGATTCGATGGTGTCGAGGTAGCGCTGTTCGCATTCCTTGACGATGCGCACCGCCTCCTGGCTGTCAAAGAAGCCATTCACCTTGCAGGTGCCGGGCTTCTTGAGATCCTTGTAGTGCTCCCAATAATACTGGGTTTCCTTGAGCCAGTGGGCTCCAAGTTGCTCGTAGTGGGTGATGTGATCCATGCGCTTGTCATCAGCGATCACGGCAATCACCTTGTCGTCGACTTCACCCCCATCATCGAATTTCATGATGCCGATGATGCGGGCTTCCACCAATGATCCGGGCACCAGCGGCTCCGTGACGCCGACAATCTCAATGTCGAGCGGATCGCCGTCTTCGTCCCAGGTGCGGGGAATACAGCCGTAGGCGAAGGGGTAAGCCAGGGTGGAGTAGCCCACCCGATCGAGCTTGAGATGGCCGGTTTCGGTGATCAGCTCGTAGTTGTTGATGGTGTTGGAGTTGAGATCCACGATGGCGGTCAGTCGTCCTTCGCTCTCATCGGCGAAGGCGGGCAGCACGTGCAGCAGGTTGAGCATCGTGCGGCTCGGTGCGTGGTCGATGTTCGCCATGGGCTCAGGAATCGCTGGGCCATCCTAAGGATTGCTCCCCGATCCCCAGCTCAGGCCGTGCCAGCCCGGGGCCCGCCCCGGCGGTGGGGCGACATCCGGCACAGCAGCAGCGGCCAGGAGCGCCGGGCAGGGCCTGCCATAGGGACCGGTGACCCCGCCCGCTCAGATGGGCGTCCTGACCCCGCTCAGCCGGCCAGCCTGGCCAGCTTGTCCTGGAGATAGGTCAGGAAGGCCTGGGAGTCCAGAGGCCGGCCCGTGATCTGCTCCACCAGCTGCTCGCCGTTGACGCGGCGCCCCAGCGGCCAGACGTTCCGTCCCAGCCAGGCCAGGATCGACGCTTCGTGGCCGGCGCTGATCTGCTCCTCGATCGGTCCCAGCTCCGCCGCCATCGCTTCGCTCAACTGGGCACTGATCAGGTGGCCCAGGGCATAGGAGGGGAAATAGCCGAACAGCCCTTCGCTCCAGTGCACGTCCTGGAGACAACCTTCAGCGTCATGGCGGGGTCGCAGCCCCAGGATCCGTTCCATGCCGTCGTTCCAGCGTTCCGGCAGTTCCTCCACCGGTAGTCCCCCTTCCAGCAGCTCCAGCTCCAGTTCGAAGCGCAGCACGATGTGCAGGCAGTAGCTCAGTTCGTCGGCCTCGACCCGGGTCAGCCCGGCCCGCATCGGGTTGATGCCCCGCCAGAAGCGGCGCCCGTCGCCCCAGGGATCGCGGCCCAGGGCGGCGCCGAACCGGGGGTACCAGCGCTCCGCGAAGGCCGCACTCCTGGCGAGGCGGCATTCGAAAAAGAGGCTCTGGCTCTCATGGACCCCCATCGAGGTGGCCTCACCCAGGGGCCAGGGGAAGACGTGATCGCCGCTGCGGGGCAGCCCCTGCTCGTAGAGGGAATGGCCCCACTCGTGGGCCGTGGCCAGGAAAGCCGAGAAGGGCATGCCCGGCACGATGCGGGTGGTGATGCGGAAATCGGCCGGCCCGATCGTGCTGGAGAAGGGATGGGGTGAGCGGGCCCGCTGGCAGCGGCTGGTGTCGTAGCCCCACTCCTGCAGCAGGGTCTGACAGAGCCGCTCCTGGTCCGCCTCACTCAGATCCCAGTCCTGGCGAGGGAGCGGGGGCAGGGCGGCGGCCTGCTCCAGCAGACGCGGCAATTGCTCTCGCAGCGGCTGGAACAGCTGCTGCAGTCGATCTTTGCTGATGTCCGGTTCAAAGCCTTGGGCCAGGGTCTCCCAGCAGCTGCGCGGCTCCGCCAGTTGCCGGGCCTGCTCCTGGCGCAGGCTCACCAGTTCGGCCAGGGCGGGAGCAATTAGGGCGTAGTTCCGATCGGCCTTGGCCTGCTGCCAGAGGGCGTACCCCCGGGCCTGGGCCTCGGCGATCTGGCCGACGAGCAGCGGATCGAGCCGCCGTTGGCGTTCCAGCTCCTGGCGCAGCAAGGCCAGATTGCGCCGGGCTGCCGGGTCCGCCCCCTCCGTCAGTTCCGCCTCGGCCGCCGCCACCAGATCGCTGTACTCCTGGCAGCTCTGACGCCCGTGCATCTGCCGGGCCAGCAGGGCCAGCTGCTCCCCCCGCCACGGCGCCCCAGCCGGGGGCATGACGGTGTTCTGGTCGAAATACAGCGTGCTGTGGATCGATGCCAGCAGCTGGCTGGTGTGGAGGTAGGACCGCAGGCGCCCATGGGCGGTGGTTGGGTCCGGGGAGCCCATGGTGTGGTGATGCAGCGATGCGGTGAGCCTGCCGCAGCCGCGGCCTACCCGCGGCGCCAGGCGACGGTCGCGTGGACGCCTGGTCCGCCCGACCCCCGACGCCCGTTGCTGGCCCTCGGCTGATTACAGCGCCTGGTGTTCTCTGTGACAGCAGCGTCACTGGCCCAGGCCCCAGGCTGTACACCTCTGCGGTTCGATCGATGGCAACCCTGTCCCGCCGCCAGGCTGACGCTGCCTGCCTGATGCCTCGGGCCTACCGGCTCATCGATGCGTTTCACCAGCCCCATCCCCACCTCGACGCTCCCTACGACTCGATTGAGGAGGCCCTCCGCGATGCGATCGCCTGGCTGGAGGGCCTGGGTCCCGAGGCCGGTCAGGCCCCGATCGGCTGTGATGTGAGCACCGCCAGCGGTGACTGGCGCACCATCCGCCAACCGGCGCAGCTGCTCTGCCCCCTGCCGCTGTTGGCCTGAGTGTTCGCCGGGCCCGCTCCAGCGGCTGCTCACCATGCTGTGGCCGTCCCGGCCATCTCTGGCCAGTCTGGAGATGGTTGCCACGGCCGAGATGAGCGGATCGATGCTGCGTGTCGGGGTCACGGTGCTGGTTGCCTGGCTGGCAGCTTTCGCCTGGCTGGGACCAGGGGCGCGCGCCACCAGTCTGGAGGACATCCGCAAGCTCGAGAATCTGATCAACGCCAGCGGCAGTCAGACCGTGGTTTCGTTCCACTGCCCCCCTGACCATGCCGGCTACTACGAAAATGACGGCAAGGGAATCGACCGGTTGGTGATCTGCAAACGCAACGTCGACCTCGGGGATCTGGAAGCCGTGTGGGAGGTGATGGCCCACGAATCGACCCACATCATGCAGTCCTGCACGGGGTCAACGGCCATTGCCGATGAACTGATGCCGCGCACCTATCGGGAGCTGCAGACCATGGCGCCCCACTACGCCAAGTTGGTGGGCAGCCGTTATCCCAGCTCCGACCAGCGCCTTGAAGCC
>CAIKWV010000020.1 GCA_903831165.1 uncultured cyanobacterium | reverse complement strand
CTTCGCGGTAGACGAAGTCATCCCTCCGCAGGCGCCGCAACATCTGGCGTTGCTGGGCCGTGGCCGCCAGCATCGCCAGGATGACGGTGAGCACGAAGCCCACCGCCACCAGCCGCCCACTCCATTCGGCATGGCCGGGATTGCTGAGACGGCTGGAGTTGATGGCGGCGATGATCTTGTCGAGGCCGAAGCCGAAACTGATCAGCGACAGACAGGTGCGGATCCAGGCCATCAGCGTGCGCTCGGCCGCCGCCCGGTTGCGTTCCTTGGCCAGTTGATCGGTGAGGTTCATCGCTCGCCACCTGCTGTTGCGAAGGCCGTGCCGGTGCCCAGGGAGGAGTGGCGCTCCAGGGCCTCTTCGGCACTGATTTCACGGGCCAGAAACACGTTGAGGAAGGTACGGATCACGGCCACCACGCCCAGTTGCACCAGATGCTGGCCCGAGGGACTGATCGTCGTCGAGACGATGTCGGCGCCGAGCTGGAACTCCAGGGCCAGGGCCAGCCAGCTGCCGAAGCTGAGGCGGGCCCGGTTGGAGGGGCGCCGCGGCAGGCGGCGACTGAAGCTGGCCAGGGCGCCACTGGCGGTGGCCAGCAGGCCGGCCAGCACGGTCAGCACCGACAGGCACTCCAGCAGCACGCGCGTGGCCGTGGCCAGGGGCACCAGCAGCTGCTCGACGATCGCGACAAGGGTCATGGGGAGGGATCGGCAGGGAAGCGGCGCGGACGCCAGCGATGGGGAACGAACAGGCTGGCCAGCCAGCCCGGCACCACCACGGCGGCCACGAGGATCGTCAGTGAGGTGCTGAGGCGACTGGAGAAGGTGCGGGCCTGGTCCAGGCCGGAATGCACGAACACGAGTGTGACCAGCACGGCGAAGATCCCCGTGGTCAGGGCACTGATCGAGCGCAGCACCTCCCGAGGATGGCGACGATCGGCCCGACCGGCATCGAAGCCCAGCACCAGGCCCCCCACCAGTCCCGCCAGGGCCAGCAGGGTGAGCACCGTGGCCCGCTGGCCCAGATCGCCCTGGGGGGCGCTGTCGAGGGCCTTGCGCGACAACACCACGGCCGTGCCGACGACGGCCCCGCCCACGCCGGCCAGGGCCGACGCCAGCACCGCGGCCCGTTGCTGCAGGCGACCACTGCAGGCGGCGCCGCCTGCCAGGGCCAGGGAACTGATCAGCGTCGAGGCGATCAGGGGCAGGTGGCTGGTGAGGCCATAGGCCAGGACGCTGGCCAGGCTTCCGGCCAGCAGCAGACCGAGCCGGCGGCCCAGGGCCTGCGCGGTGGTCGGGCCCAGCTGGCTCATCGCTCTCCCCCGGCGCGAGCGTCGAGCGGCCCCGCCGCCGGTGGCCGCGCAGAACCCGCAGGATTGCGGATGCCCGGGCTGCATGGGCGGGGTACGGTCATCACAGAATCGTTGCAACTTCTGCCATGACCGTGGTCGATCCGCCGATGACCGTGGTCAACCGCTGCGCCGTGGCGGTGACCCCAAGGCAACCGATGGTGGACTGGACCCGTCCCTTCTGGACGCCGCAGGAACGGGCCAATCCTGTGCCGGAGAGCAGTCTGTATCTGATCCCCACCTACGACGATGAGGCCCAGGCGCTCAGCTGCCTGCAGGCCTGTCATGGGGCGATCTTCGCCGCCGAACTCTCCCTGTGGTGCCGCGATCAGGAGCTCTGGCCGCGTTCCCGAAGCTTCGAGCTGTTTCTGGAGTGGTTTTCGCTGCAGTTTCACCATCTGGTCGAAGATCTCGGCCAGGAACCGCTGTGCTGCCAGGCCAGCGATTCCCAGCTTGAACATCAACTGCGCGATGCCCTGAGCTGAGCTCCGAGCCGATTCCCCATGCTGTTTCAGATCCGCCACAGCCTGTCCTATCGCTATGGGCGGCCCGTGTTCCTTGAACCGATGACCGTGCGGCTCAGCCCGCGCCGCGATGTCAGCCAGCGGGTGATCTCCCACCAGCTCACGGTGCGGCAGCCGGCCAGCGGTGCCGCTGAGGTGGTGGAGGCCGATGGCAACGATGCCTGGGTGCTGTGGTTCGACGATCAGCGGGATCAGCTTGAGCTGGCGGTGGCGATGGAGGTGGACACCCTGCGCTCCAACCCCTTCGACTGGATCCTGACGGACGCTGCTCAGCAGAGCCTGCCGGTGAAATACAGCGAGGCTGAGCGACTGTCGCTGGCGGGTTGCCTGGCTGCTGCCCATGGGCCGATTGCAGCCCCGGTGGTCGAATGGGCCGCCGGTCTGGCCCAGCAGGTGGAAAGCAACACCCTGGCTTTTCTGATGGAGCTGGCGGCCACGATTCATCGCGATTTCCACCACATCGGCCGCCTGGATGGCGATCCGCAGCCGGCGAGTGAAACGCTGGCCAGCCGCCAGGGGGCCTGCCGCGACACCGGCATGCTGTACGTGGAGGCTTGCCGCTCCCTGGGCCTGGCCGCCCGCTGCGTCAGCGGTTACTCGATGCACCATCCGCCCGAGGTGACCGAACACGAGCTGCACGCCTGGGCCGAGGTGTACCTGAGCGGCGGCGGCTGGCGCGGCTATGACCCCAGCCTGGGATTGGCGGTGGCCGATGGCCATCTGGTGCTGGCCGCCGCCCCCGACCATCGCCTGGCGGCCGCCGTCAGCGGCAGCTACCGGGGCACGGGCGTGAGCTCGGAGCTCGACTACGCCATTGATCTGCAGGTCAGAAAAAGAACTTGAGACCCACTTCGATGCCATTTTGATCACTGCTGATTCCCCGCTGGCTGCGGCCGCTGAGGCCGTTGTTCCACTCCATGCCCTGATAGCGCCAGGAGATGTTGAGATCGGTGTTACGGCCCAGGGCATAACCCAGGCCCAGCTGGGCATTGCCCGAGAGCTTCTCACTCTCGCCACTGCCGTAGCCGCCGACATCGGCGCGGCCGAATAGCCGCAGCCGCGGCGCCAGAAACACCGTGGCCTGGGTGCCCAGCAGGGCCTGCACCCAGGTGTGGCTCAGATCCCGGCTGAACTGGCGCTCGAAACGGAGCACATTGACGGTGGCGGTCACACCGAAGTTGGTGTCAATGATCCGCACACCGGCATAGGGAATGATGCTGAAATCCCCCGCCTTCCCCTGGGCTGACTCGCGGGCGCCGAAGCGGTAGCGCAGGGCCAGATCGGCCACCGTGGCATTGAACGAGGTCTGCGTCTTCAATCCCACCAGGCCCCTGGGGCCGGTGCGCGAGTTGATCGCCCCGAGTCGGTCGTAGCGCACATCGCCCAGCAGGCCGATCCGGCCGTATTCCACCGAGCCCCGGGCTGAACTGGCCCACTTGAGCTTGCTGAGCAGGGTGCCCAGCCCCACATCGAAGCTGGTTGAGCGCTGGCCGATCTCCAGCCCCGTGTCGGTGCGCAGGGGCAGGAAGCCATAGAGCTCGAAGGTGCTGGCCCAGGGAGAAGGCCTGGGGGGAGCTCCTGGCGCCGCTTCTGTCGCCTGCGACGGAACGGATGCCTGCTCGGGTGCGCCTGCCGCTGGCGGCGATGCCGCAGGCAGCGATGCCGCTGCGGGGCGCTCAGCGTCCGCTGGCAGCAGGGAGGGCCCAGCTACAACCGCCGGATCCGCCGCCCGTGCCGGAGACGCCGGGGTCGGAGTGGTTTGAGCCGGAGCCGTCAGCACCGGAACGGCCAGGACCGGACCGGTCAGCGTCAGGGTGGCGAGAGCCGGAGCCAGGCCCAGCAGCGGGTGCAGCAGGGCCGGCAATGGCTTTCCGGCAGAAGGGCATTCGGCGGACACGATGGCGAGGCAGGGGGTGCGGGGTCGTGGAGATGGGGCAAGGAGCCGGACCCGCGTCGCCGCCCACCGGTCCAGACCCCAGCGCAGAAAACCACATCTCAGCGGGGCGGCCAAGGGCAATCCGCGCAAACTCAGCCGTTCAGAGGTGAACAGTTCAGTGTCTGTAGCGGTCAGAAACGCCTGGCTGATCGACGGCTGCTGTCGCCATGGCCCGGCTTGAGCCTCGCCGTCCAGCCAGGGCGAGCCCTGCTGGCATTGCCCCCGGTACCACCCTCCTGCGATGCTGTGAGCAGGTACTCACTCCCGATGGTGGACCCACCCTCCGCGGGGGCGCGGCCAGGTCAAGCCGATGATCGCACCGTTGCAGCGGCCGAAGTCAGCCTCCAGCGAGGCAGCAGCTCGCGAGAGGGCAACAGCCCTGCAACCATGGCCGACGTGAAAGCAGCCAGCGACACCAACCCGGCCGAAGCCAGCTCGACCCGGTCCACCCGCACGGATCCCCAGAGGGCGGGGGGCAACCCCCAGGGCCGCAAGATTCTGCTGGGCGTGCTGGCACTGCTGGCGGCCGGTGGGGTCGGTAGCTGGATAGTCAGCCACTGGGGCCTCGAGGAAACCGACAACGCCCAGCTGCAGGCCGACCTCACCGAGATCTCCAGCCGTGTCGCCGGCACGATCGTGCGGGTGCCGGTGCAGGACAACCAGGAGGTCAAGCCGGGGGATCTGCTGGTGCTGCTCGACCCCCGCGATGCGCGGGCGCAGCTGCTGCAGGCCCAGGCCGATCTGGTGGCGGCCGAACGGGAGGCCATGGCGATGCGCGCCCAGGCCGGTTCCACCGCCAGCCGCGCCGATGCCGCCGGCAATGAGGCCCTGGCCGCCCAGCAGAGCGCCAGTGGCGAGCTGGCCCGGGCCGCCGCCAACCTGCGGCGCCTCGAATCGCTGGTGCGCGAGGGCGGCGTCTCCCAACAGGAGGTGGATCAGGCCCGTGCCACCTTCCTCAAGGCCCAGGGGGATTTCACCAGCAGCCGTGCCAGCCGCCAGAGCGCCCAGGCCAGCCTCAGCCAGGTGGGGGTCGACGTGCAGAAGGCGGGCGCCGCCGCCGCCAAAGTGCAGCAGGCCGCCGCGTCCATGGCCCGGGCCCGGCTCGAGCTCTCTTATGCCCAGATCGTGGCGCCCTCGTTGGGCCGGGTCGGCGCCCGCAATGCCGAGCCTGGCCGTCAGGTGCAACCCGGCGAACCGCTGATGACCCTGGTGAGCAGCACGCCCTGGGTGGAGGCCAACTTCAAGGAAACCCAGCTGCAGGCGCTCTATCCCGGTCAGAACGCCGAAGTGCGCCTCGATGCCTTCCCCGGCCGGGTGTTGCAGGGCAAGGTGGTCAGCATCGCGCCGGCCTCCGGGGCCCGTTTTGCCCTGCTGCCCCCGGAAAACGCCACCGGAAACTTCACCAAGGTGGTGCAGCGGGTCACCACCCGCATCGCCCTCGACCCCCGCATCGATCCGGCGATCAAGGCCCAGCTGGTGCCCGGCCTTTCTGCCAACGTGCGCGTGCGCCGGCGATGAGCGTCCAGCCGCAGGGCGGCAGGCCTCCAGCTGGCAAGCCCCTGGCCGGCGCTGCGTTGCCTGGGGAGACGCTGAAGCGGGGAGGCGTGAATGGTGCGGCTTCACCAGGAACGACGCCCGATGTTGACGGACTTCAAAGCACGGTCATGAACGGCAATGGCAGCGCGATGGGGGCCAACCCGCCGGAACCCCCCAGCCAGCTCACCCTGCGCCAGTGGCTGATCATCCTCACGGCTTCGATCGGGGCCCTGCTGGAGATCATCGACGTCAGCATCACCAACGTGGCGCTGATCCAGATCCAGGCCAATCTCGGCGCCACCCTGGCCGAGGTGGGCTGGGTGGTCACCGGCTACGCCATGGCCTGCGTGATCATGATTCCGCTGAGCGAATGGCTCGGCGAGCTGTTCGGCCAGCGCAACTACTTCGTCTTCTGTCTACTGGGCTTCACCGGCGCCTCGGTGCTCTGCGGACTGGCCCCGAACCTGATCGTGCTGGTGGTGGCCCGCATCCTGCAGGGCCTGCTGGGAGGGGGTTTGTTGCCCAAGGCCCAGGCGATCATCTTTCGCACCGTGCCCAAGCATCTGCAGGGCATCGGCCAGGCGGTGTTCGGCATCGTCGTGCTGGCCGGCGCGGCCCTGGGGCCCACCCTGGGGGGCGTGCTGACCGATGGCCTCGGCTGGCGCTGGATCTTCTTCATCAATGTGCCCTTTGGCGTGATCACGGTGCTGATGGCCCTGGCCTTCATGGATCCCGATCAAGCCCGCGATCGCTCCGGCCGCTACGGCGGTCGCATCGACTGGTCGGGCATCGCGCTGATGGCTTTGAGCCTGGGCAGCCTGCAGCTGGTGCTCGAGCAGGGGCATCAGTACGACTGGTTCGAGAACCAGGGCATCCGCCAGCTGGCCCTGCTGGCGGCGATCGGCCTGCCTTTGTTCATCTGGTGGGAGCTGCGCTGCATCAATCCGGCGGTGGATCTGCGGGTGTTGCGGCATCGATCCCTGGCTGCCGGCAGCGCCTTTTCGTTCGTGCTCGGCATCGGCCTGTACGGCACGGTGTTCGTGGTGCCGATCTTTGCCCAGTCGGTGCTGGGCTACACCGCCACCCAGACCGGCCTGCTGATG
>CAIKWV010000019.1 GCA_903831165.1 uncultured cyanobacterium | reverse complement strand
GGCTCCGAGCGTGGCGACTGAATCCCTCCAAACCCCATCACCACCGCCGGCGGCTGGGGCGAGAGCTGCTGGGCAGTGGCCTCCAGGAAGGCCACCAGGATCGTGATCAGCAGGATGTAGTCCCGCAGGGCTGGATCCACGGGGGTGTCACTGGCACCGCCGGCCCTCGAGAGCACCGACTTAAGGGGGCCCCAGAGCGGATTGGCGCGGGCGTCCCGGTAGGCCTGGGCCAGGCGCTCGGCATAGGCGGGATCGCTGAGGGAGGCGGACTCGCTGGAGTGGGCAAAGGCATTGCGCACGCGCCTCAAGGTGTGGAGGGCGCGTTCCACTGGGGTTTCGATCAGCCCGAGGCGATGGGCCAGGCTGATGCGCGCCCCGAAGGAACCCAGGGGCCGATCGGTCTGGAACAGGGAATCGCTCCTGCCTGGCGATGGCAGCAAAACGGCCTGCAGCAGTCGCTCCAGGGCTGCATCCACCCTGGCGACCCCCACCAGTACCGCTCCACGGCCACGCTCCTCAAGCATCTGCAGGGCGATGGTGCGCACGGCGGAGGCAGCTCCTTGCAGGGACTGATCCATCGCACTTGCAGCAAGCACCCGATCCTGCCCTGGCATCGGCCTGGCAGGGCAGAAGCCAGGGACAGATCTCTGTGACTGTGACTGGAGGTAGGGAGAGGCTGACCGGTCTTCAAGGCCTGGGTCGCGGTCTACCTAACCCTTATCACCTTGTTGCTGGCACCTCGGTGCCTGGCGGTGCAAGCTGAAGGGATAAAGAGCAGAGCCGATGGCGAAACGCCGCAGGGATTGGCTCCGGTTGCCGGTGGTGAGCGCCGGCTCAGAGTTTCTGGTGATGGGGCACCTGATGCGGCACAACATCCTCACTTACAAAGCCCCACCGGGGAATGAAGGGTATGACTTGATCTGCATTCATCCCGATCCACGTCACCAACCTGGTCCCGATGAGAAGGCCCAGATCCGGGTGCAGGTCAAGAGCCGCTATGCAACCGATTGCGATCGAGGCTTCCCTGTAAAGGAGACAAGTCTGGCTGGCTTTGACTACTTGATTATCGCCTTCTTGAATATCGGCAACTTTTATGGACACAATGATGGCAGCACAGGAGCAAGAGAACCTGAGTATTTCACCCTTTCTCAGGCATTCATCCGCGAGCATCACGAGCCCAGCTGAACCTGGAGAAAAGTGAGGCTGAAGGGCACCTCGAAAAATCATCTATTTCATGGATTTGGCATCAAGTCGGACCTGTCGGGGCTATGAGTCTCGCTTTGGGATGCCAATGCAGTACGAATTTTTCGAGGTGCCCTCAAGTGGAGCGTCAACGGCAGGCCACCCGCTTAGCTCTAAAGTTAGGCGGGTTGCAGCGGCGCGTCGCCGCATGTTGCTAAAATGGAGGTCTACGCACTCTAGGTGCAATCCTGATTAACTACAATGGATGTTTCTCCAATGCCCAAAGCCTACTGGATTGCCTCTTATCGTACTGTTCACGACCCTGAGGCCCTCGCCGCATATTCTAAGCTGAGTGCTCCCGCATTATTGCAAGCCGGCGGGCGCATTCTCGCCCGAGGGAATCCGTCTCAAGTGTATGACGGCGGTCTCAATCAGCGCACTGTTCTACTAGAGTTTGACAGTGTCGTTCAGGCTGTCGCGGCCCATGACAGTCCCGCGTATCAGGAAGCGCTCCGCATTCTAGGAAATGGGGTCGAGCGGGATTTGCGCATTGTCGAAGCCATCGATTAACCCATAATCAATTGGCCTGCCTTCTAACCCGCCAGTTGAGTGGACCCACGAGTATGTCACGCTGCAGCGGCCTCAATCTCCTTCCTAATAAATGCTGTATAATCAAGAGTGTTGACGCCATTGGCGGTCGCAATCTGACGAAGGACTTGACAAGTAAATCTTCATTTCACAGTTCGAAAGTTGTGGTTTATTTGTGCCTGCTGAAAAGTAGCCATTAATCCGTCCAGTTCGCTTTCTGAGCCAGGCGATCGCAACCCCCAGCCTTCTCTACTAACTTCGAGAAAAGTGACAATCCCTACCCCGAGCAGCTACATGGCAAGGCATGGTTGCTTGCGAGAGATGTACGAAGCATCGAAAAAAGATGACTGGCCCGGCATAGGAATTGTCTCCAGAAAATTTTCACTCAAGACGTTTCACGACGAACTCAAAGATATTTGCGGCTTTTTTCCTGATGATACCTTTGATACGATCCGGATCATCGCATGCAATCCATTTCAGAGCACTTCAATCGCAGAATCATTCGATGCCCACCCAATGCATACCGATGCAAGCTTTTCCGTCGAACAATTAGAAAAATTCGTGCTTCATTTTAAGCGACTGGACGAAAATGCTGGGGGAGTCTCCACATTCATTCCGGTGCAATGGTTGCTAGACAAGATTCCTCAGAAGCACAAAGAGATACTGGAGCAGGTTAAATTCACTTATGCCAGAGCAGGTAGCAAGGGAAATTCCAAGCCAGCAGCTGCTCCTATCCTGCAGTGGAAGTCCGCTATCGATTATGTTTTCCGCTGGCGCCTAGATGATAAGGTCCGCCCACTTGCCATGGACGCTCACGACATTGACATCGACAATGCTATCAATTGGGTAAATCAATTTTTAATCAATACCACGCCATTAATGTATCGCGCTCAGCGCGACGATACGATATTGATCGACAACCGCAGGTTTCTGCATGGTCGAACCGCGCTGTCGCAGTCTTCATCCCGCATTGTTTGGCGCGCATGGATCAAATGATCCCAAACCATAGGCATGCACGCTATTCAGTTGTGCGAACTCTTCCCTGCAACCTGCCCATTGCTTCAGCAGATCCTATTTACAAGACTTAATCCATGAAGTGCCCCAAAGACAAAACAAGCATGATCGTTCTTGAGTACAATAAAATTGAGCTTGACTACTGCTTGGTATGCTCTGGAATATGGCTAGATTCCGGAGAGCTTGAGTCGCTTTTGCAGCGGCCGGGCATGCAGGCGAGTGATTTTTTAAACGTGAGCTCGCCTGATGCCAACAAGGCAAATCCAGACGAGGCTACGTATCAATGTTCTATCTGTCATCAACAGATGGTAAAGCTATTGATGGGCAAGCAATCCTTGTTTCAGATTGACAAATGTCCCCAATGTGAAGGATTTTGGTTTGATGCCGGTGAGCTTGATCAGATTCTCGAAATGGCAAGAGAATCCGAATCGTCCCTTTGTAATGATGTTGTTTCTTTTGTGGAGGATGCACTGAAATCCATCAGGGACGACTAAGCCTGGTAGGCAGTCACACATTTATAAGCACCGAATCTCTGTGCAAACACCCCAGGGCTCTGCAAGAGTGGATGCCGTTGTAACCACGGGCAATGAGGCTCGCCGTGCTCTCCTGAGAAAGCCCATACCTGCACCGCAAGGGCTTTCTGGATCAGAAAGCCTTAAGCTGCAACAAGAGGGGCAGCCTGATGATTGCTGACACTTTTGAGGGCCGCAATGTGCCGTAAACGGAATAACGTCTTGCCAACCGGGGCATGTCAAGGCGCTGCGGCTGGCTCCCAGGCATCGGATGAGCTGCCGACGCTGAATGCTGACCAGCGCCTTGCTATGGGGAGGCACGATGGGAAGATCGGCCAAGTCCCAGGCCGGAGATCGGCGCTGCCGCCGCGAACTTAGCCATGACAACTGTCTTTCTCTCCCTGGCGCTGATCATCGGGATCGGTTCTCTGTTGCGCCAGTCGCTTGGCGAGGCCGACAGCGCCACCGCCCGCCGGATCATCGGCCTGTTGGTGCTGCAGGTGCTGCTACCTGCCCTGGTGTTTCGCGTGGTGGTGCAGGTGCCATCGGGTGACGAGCTGTGGCGCATTCCGCTGACGATGTTGCTGGGGACGCTGGCCACCCTGGGGTTAGCGATGGCCGTGTTCAGACTCATACCCCTGGCACCGACGCATAAGGGCGCCCTGGTGCTGGCCAGCACTTTTGGCAACTACATGTATCTGGGACTGCCGCTGCTGCAAGGCCTGTTTCCAGGCCTTGGGCTTCAAGCGGCCAAGGTGGCGGTGCTCTGTGATGTGACCGCCACGCCCTTGAACCTGAGTGTGGGGCTAAGCACCGGCGCCCGCTATGCCGCCGCCGCTGATCCCGCCCCGCCTGGGGCTCAAGGGGCCATAGACATGGGCCAGCGGATGATCCGCGCCATGGTGCAGATGCCGGCGCTGTGGGCCGTGTTGATCGGCCTGCTCTGGCGCAGCAGTGGGCTGTTGGTGCCAGCTTTCCTGATGCAGGCGTCCACCCTGCTGGGCCAGGCAGTCTCAGGCCTGATGATGTTGAGCCTCGGATTGGGCCTGCGCTTCACGGCCCTGACCCGTCCGGCGCCCCTGCTACTTGCTGCCGCCTTGAAGCTGCTGATCTCGCCGCTGTTGATCCTGGTGATCGGACGTTGGGTGCAGCTGGCGCCGCCCTATCTGGAGGCGGTGGTGATGGAGGGGGCGATGCCCAGCATGTTGCTGACGCTGGTGATCGCCGAGCGTGCCGGGCTGAACAGTGAGCAACTCGCCCTGGCGATCCTGTTCAGTACCGCCGCCTCCTTTCTCACCCTGCCCCTGGTCAAGTGGGCCTTGCTGGGGCACTGAGATCGGCTGAACCCAGCGACAGCTCGCGGCCAAAGGCGTCAGCGGTCGCTGAGGCCGGCGAGTACCAGTGACGACGCAGCTCCACGCTCCTGTCCGCATAGGTGGCGATGGTCTGCTTGATAGCGTCCACAGGGACCAAATGGAGGCATCGTTCATGGGAAGAGGCGCCCTTGTTGGCTGGGCGGCCACCCGATTCAACATTTCAGCCATCTCGCTCAGACTGGAGAAGAATCCGTTCAGGGCACCTCGAAAAATCATCGATCTCACGGATTTGGCATCAAGTCGGAGCTGTCGGGGCTATGAGTCTCGCTTTGGGATGCCACTGCAGTACGAATTTTCGAGGTGCCCTGAAGAAGCTGGAAGCCGAAATCCAGATTTACAAGAATGATGCTGGGTTTGAGTTGATCGCCAAAGCTCTGGGGATTATCAAGCCAGTGAAGCTGCATTGATCCGGCTTCCAGCCTTGGTCGGGGCTCGATGGCGTCGTTTATGCACGTCCTGCATAGTTTTCAGGGCTCGTCCACCCTGCTGGCCAGGCAATTGCTGCCAAACCGTTGCGTCATGCGGCGTTCCGTGGAGCTGGGCAGCAGAATCAAGCTCACGGACCTCCTTCCAGCCACCCTCCACCTGTGAGCCTCCTCGAGCTGGACAACGGT
>CAIKWV010000018.1 GCA_903831165.1 uncultured cyanobacterium | reverse complement strand
GCCCCCCACCTGATCCCAGGCGCGCAGGCGGTCCTGCATCGTGGCGATCGGCGTGAGGGATTCAACCCCCAGGTCGATGTCGATCTTGCGCCGGCTGAGGTTGTCGACAATGACGACATCGTGGCCGGCATCGGCAAGGTTCACCGCACAGGGCCAACCGCAGAACCCGTCACCGCCGAGAACGAGAACCTTCACCCCAGTCTCCTGAACGAGCAATTGCTCAGCCGCGTCAAGCTACTACAGGCCTTTGGCGGCGGAGATCGCGGTGGGGGTTCCGGCTCAGCTGATGCTCGCTGCCACAGCCACCAGCAGCAGCACCAACACCAGCCCGCCGATCAGCAGCAACCTGTTGCCGGAACGGCCTTCACCCTCCTCCATCACCACCATCTGCGGTTCGTTGGCAAAGGCGTTGAGCTTGCCGCCGTCCTCTTCTGTGACCTGCATGGCTGGGACCTTCTGAGTCGAGTCACGTTATGGAGACCCAGAGAATGCGGTCCGGCTCCGCAGCGGTTCGTCACACAGGCACCGCCGCCACAGGCCTCAGCCGCCGATGCGTCCCTGCCTGGGCGAACTGGCACTGGCTTCGGCTCGCAGCGGCAGGCGGCCGGCCCGGAAGGCGCTGCGGCCCGCCTGGGTGGCCATAGCCATGGCGCCGGCCATGGCGGCGGGATCCCCCGCCAGGGCGATGGCGCTGTTGATCAGCAGGGCATCGGCCCCCATCTCCATGGCCTGGGCCGCTTCGCTGGGCACACCGATGCCCGCATCCACCACCACGGGGACGCGCGCGTCCTCGATGATCAGGGCGATGTTGGCGGCGTTGCGGATGCCCTGGCCGGAACCGATCGGTGACCCCAGGGGCATGACCGTGGCGCAGCCCACGTCCTCCAGCCGCCGGGCCAGCAGGGGATCGGCGTTGATATAAGGCAACACAGTGAAGCCTTCCTTCACCAACTGCTCCGCTGCCTCCAGGGTGCCGATCGGATCGGGCAGCAGATGGCGGCTGTCGGGGATCACCTCGAGCTTGACGAAGGTGTTGTCTTCCTGACCCGCCAGCTTGGCCAGCTCCCGGCCCAGGCGCGCCACCCGGATCGCCTCCTCCGCCGTGGCGCAGCCGGCCGTGTTGGGCAGCATCCAGATGCGTTGCCAGTCGATCGCCTCCATCAGGCCGCCATGGCCCGCCGCCTGGCTCTGTACCCGCCGCACGGCCACGGTGACGATCTCGCAGGCACTGGCGGCCAGGCTGGCCTGCATCACCGCCAGGGATGGGTACTTGCCGGTGCCGGTCATCAGGCGGCTGCGGAAGCGGCGGCCGCCGATCACCAGGCTGTCCTCGGATCCGGGGGTCTCCAGGACCAGGGCGCCTGGGGCCTGGATCGCTGGGCCCGGCGCAGTGGCCGGCAGTCCCTCCTGAGCGCCGGCGGCGCTGGTTGGGGTTGTGGCTGGCGGGGAATCGGCCACGGGTCGCTGCGTCAATGGTCGTTTCGCCCCTAGTCTGCGCTGCGGACCTGCGAACGGACGTCATGCCGCTGCCCCTGCTGCTTGCGGTCAGCCCGCTGCCCAGCGACGCCTTCGCACCCTATGTGCCTCCCGCCGCTTCCGACAGCGTCGATGTGCTGTACGGCAGCGGCCCGGTGGAAACCTTCGATGCCATCGGTCGGGCCGAGTTGATCGCCCGCGAGCTGCCCCGCTCCTGGAGTGGTGTCTATCGCTCCTATGAGGGGGGAGCTGCCCTGCCGGCGGAACTGCGCATCGCTTCGGCCACGCCTATGGGGCAGATGGTCGACATCCGCGGCAGCCTCTCGGTCGGCGGCATCGAGTCGCCGGTGCAGGGCAATCTCAACGCCAAGTCGGATCAGCTGGATCTGCTGTTGCTGGGCGACAAGCTGGGGGGCGATCTGGAGCCGGGTGGTCAGCTGCTGGGCCTGCAGGGTTTCCCCTTGATCACCTGGCAGCCGCCAAGGCTCACCAGCATCGGCGGACGTCTGCTTCTGGCTCCCCAGGCAGCCCCCGCCCCGTCCGCGCCTGCGTCGTCTGGTGCGCCGACGATCCGGGGCCTCTGGTGAGGGTCTATAGCCATTCCCTGAGCGCCTGACGGCTTTGAGCGGGGTACCAGCGGCTTGTTGTGGCTTCAGCTTCCTGCCTGGGTCAGGAGCTGCCTGAGGGGTCCAACGATCCGGGGCAGACACTCTTGCTGGAGCACAGAAGCGTGCTGGCTGAGGCACCGGGTCGCGTTCACTGCGGTGCCGAGGCTGGTGTTCGCCAGGGGGCCATCCGGCTGATCATTCGGGCCCAGCCTGGACTTGATGAACGAGAACGCTCCGCCAATCCCGGATCAGTCCGAACCTGGCCTTCATCTCGTGGAAGGGGAACATGCCAGACCTGCGGCGGCACTTCCTCCGCCCAGCGAGCTGGGTCTTCAAGATCGCGGCAGCTGGTTCTGATGCTGGGGGCGGCCCGCGAGCCGAAAGCCACCAGCGGTGGGGTGTTCAGCGGTTCCCGTTGGCTGCAGGGGCATCACCGTCTGCTGGTTTGGCTGGCCCAGGAGGTTCTGCCCCGGCGAGGTGCCAGAACTGCCTGCTGAACGCAGTCGTCAGGCGGCCTTGTCGTTGGTGCCCTGCTGGCTGCCTGGATCGCCGGCCTTGCTGCGGCTTGGGCCACTGGGCTTGCCGAGGCTGTCGGCTTCGATGCCCAGGCCGCTGTCGGCGCTGGTCGCACTGTCGACCTGGAGGACGCCGCGGCGACGATCGAGGGTTCTGAGGCGCTTGCGGGCGGTCTTGTTGTCAGGCTCCAGCTGCAGCGCCTGCTCGTAGATCGCTCGCGCCTCTTCGGGCTTGAGCTGTTTCTCGAGGGCGAAGGCGAGATTGTTGAGGGCCACGGGATATTCGGGTTTGGCCCGCAGCGCCGCCCGGTAGTGGCGGATGGCCACTGGATATTTGCTCTGGGCCGCCAGGGTGAAGCCCAGGGCGTTTTCCATCAGAGCCCTGGCTTCGTCCGGAATGGGATCGCGCTCGGCAGCCTTGAGGGCCTGCTTGAGGGTGTCCGCGGCCTCGGCGTAGAGCCGCTTGCGCAGCTGCACGGAGGCGAGCTCGTAGAGGGTGCCGGGATCGCTGGGGCGCTCAGCACTGCTGCCAACGCCCCCGAGACGAACCAGGGCAGTCTCATCACGCCGTACCCGCAGGATCTGGCGGGCCACCACAAACGCGGCGCCGCCCAGCAGGACGATCAGGCCAATGAGATAGGCCTGGGGCAGCAAGTCGTTCATGGGGGCCAGGGGAACCGATCAGTGGCCGGCGGCGTTGACCACGGTGCTGAAACAGGCGGGGTCGGCCACGGCCAGCTGGGCCAGCATCTTGCGGTTCAGGCGCACGTCGGCCTTTTTGAGGCCACCGATCAGACGGCTGTAGCTGACGCCGTTGATGCGGGCTGCGGCGTTGATGCGGGCGATCCACAGGCGGCGGAAGTCGCGCTTGCGACGGCGACGGTCCCGGTAGGCGTTGCAGAGGGCCTTCATCACCCGCTGGTTGGCGGTGCGGAAGAGGCTGCCGCTGCTGCCGCGGAAGCCCCGGGCTAGACGCAGAACCTTGTTACGGCGTTTGCGGGCAACGTTGCCCCTCTTGACGCGAGACATGGATGAAACTCAGAACATCAGGTAAGGAATGGGGGGCGGAAGGCAGGCTTCCGTCCTGGCCTCGGGCCGAAGGGCTCAGGCGTAGGGGAGCATCAGCGAGACGTTGTCGTGATCGCGATCGTCGACCACTGCCATGGTGCCCAGGTAGCGCTTGCGCTTAGGGCTCTTGTGATCGAGCAGGTGGTTGTGGAAGGCGCGCCGGCGCATGAACTTGCCGCTGCCGGTGATCTTGAACCGCTTGGCGGCCGCTTTGCGGGTCTTGAGCTTCGGCATCTCGGTTCGCGCAGGGGTCAGCGCAGGCACAAACAAGCAGAGTACGACGCGGAGGATCCTTCTTCCAACCCCCTCCCCAACCCTCGTCCGCTTTGCCTTCGATGCCCCCGTTCCTGGCCCCTCTTTCCGGCCCTCGGTTGGCCCAGGTCACCTGCCACAGCCTGTTGGCAGGGCTGGTGCTGGCGGGGG
>CAIKWV010000017.1 GCA_903831165.1 uncultured cyanobacterium | reverse complement strand
TGCGGCGATCGAGCACCGGCGTGGCCTCAGCGAGCACCAGCTGGGCCCGTTTCTCCACCAACTCCGCTTCGCCGGTGAGAGCCGCCTCCCGCAGACCCAGATCGGCACCCTCCAGCAGGCGCCCATCGGCGGGCACCCGGTCCCCCGCCTCCAGACGGATGCGATCCCCGGGCACAAGCTGCTCACTCGAAATCCGATCCCAGCGGCCGTCGCGGCAGACGGTGACCAAGGGCTGGGCCATGCGCCGCAGGGATTGAAGGGCCTGCTGGGCCTTGGATTCCTGCAAGTAGCCCAGCAGGGCGTTTAGCCCAACAATCAACAAGATCGCCAGGGCATCCTTCGGAAAGCGTTGATTCAGGTGGGCCACCACCGCGGAAACGGCGGCCACCGCCAGGAGCATCAGCAACATGACGTTGCTGAATTGGTCCCAGAGGATTCTCCAAGGACTGCGCCCAGCCGCTAACTCAATGCGATTGGGGCCATGGACCGCCAGGCGTTCGGCGACCTGGGCCGTGGCCAGGCCGTCTTCACCACTGCCCAGAAGAGTCTGACAATCCTGAAACTCCAGAGCATGCCAGGGCTGCCGCCCAGGGGAAAGGGTCAAGAGAGAGAGGCAGAGCGCCGAAACGGTAAGGAGAAAAAAGAGGCTTTGAAGCGAGCGGGATTTAGGTTTGCGGCAATTCGCCTACCGAAGCGGCCTGCTGATGGAGCGTCACACCGTTTTTGACCGGCTGCGCCGAACGGTCATTGGCAGTCCTCTGCCGACCAGCGCCAGCCACGAAGAGCGCTACGGGAATGCGGAAGCCCTGGCGATCCTTAGCTCCGACGCCCTTTCCTCCGTTGCCTATGCCACCCAGGAGATCGTGCTGACCCTTGGCATGGCCGGGGCCGCCGCCCTGAGTTTCACCTTGCCGATCACGGGGCTGATCGTGGTCCTGATGTTGATCGTGGGCACCAGCTATCGCCAGACCATCAAGGCCTACCCCCATGGCGGCGGCTCCTACCGGGTTTCCCAAGAGAACATCGGCCCCCTGGCGGGCCTGATCGCCGGTGCCTCCCTTTCGATCGATTACGTGCTCACGGTGGCGGTGAGTACGGCGGCCGGGATTGCCGCCCTCACCTCCTATTTCCCAGGCCTGGAGGCCCAGAGGGTGCCGCTGTGTCTGCTGGCGGTGTTTCTGGTGATGCTGGCCAACCTGCGGGGTGTGAGCTCCAGCGCCAAGTTGTTGAGCCTGCCCACCTATCTCTTCATGGGCATGATCTTTCTGTTGCTCGTGGCGGGGGCCTTCAAGACCGGGCAAGGGCTGTTACCCGCCACACCGGTGGCAAGCCAACAAGCCTTGTTGACCAAGGCCCATGAAGGGGGCCTCATGGTGTTTGGCCCCCTCCTATTGATGCGGGCTTTCAGTTCTGGCTGTGCGGCCCTCACGGGCATCGAGGCCATCAGCGACAGCGTGGCCGCCTTCCGGCCGGTGGAATGGCGCAATGCCCGCAACGTTCTGGCGGTGATGGTGCTGCTGCTGGCGGTGATGTTCACCGGCATCAGCGCCCTGGCCCACCAAACGGGCATCGTTTACGTAGAGAACGGGCCCACCCTGCTTTACCAACTCGGTGAGCGGATTTTCGGTAATGGCCCCCTGTTGGCGCTCCTGCAGTTCGCCACCCTGCTGATTCTGCTGCTGGCGGCTAACACCGCCTATGCCGATTTCCCCAGGCTGGCCGCTTTTCTGGCCCGCGATGGCTACCTGCCCCGCCAGCTCGCCTCCCTCGGGGATCGGCTGGTCTTCAGCAATGGCATCTATGCCCTGAGCGGCTTTGCCGCCCTGCTGTTGATCATCTTCAAGGGCAGCGTCAGCCAGCTGATCCCCCTTTATGCCGTTGGGGTCTTCCTGAGCTTCAGTCTTTCCCAGGCCGGCATGGTGGTGCACTGGTGGAAAGAAAAGGGACGAGGCTGGTTGGGCAAGGCCCTGGTCAACGGTCTCGGGGCGGCCATCACCAGCGTGGTGACGGTGGTGCTGCTGTTCAGCAAGTTCACCCAGGGGGCCTGGGTGGTGGTGATAGCCATTCCAATGCTGGTTGCCCTTTTCCTGCGCATTCGCACCCACTATTCCGCCGTCAGC
>CAIKWV010000016.1 GCA_903831165.1 uncultured cyanobacterium | reverse complement strand
GGTGCGGCCGGTGCGGGTGATTCCGGTGGAGGTGGTGGTGCGCAACATCGCCGCCGGCTCCCTCTGCCGCCAGATGCCGATCGCCGCCGGCAGCCGCCTGGAGCCGCCCCTGATCGATCTTTATTACAAGGACGACGCCTTCGGCGATCCGTTGCTGTCCGAGGCGCGGCTGGAGCGGCTGGGCCTGGTCAGCTCCGAGCAGCTCTCGGAGATCCGGCAGTTGGCTCTGCGGGTCAACACCGCATTGGCGTCGTTCTTTGCTGGCGTCGGGCTGGAGCTGGTCGATTTCAAGATCGAGCTGGGCTTCACCGCCGCCGGGGATCTGGTGGTGGCCGATGAGATTAGTCCCGACACCTGCCGCCTCTGGGACCAGGCCATCAGCGACAGCGAAGCGCGAATTCTGGACAAGGATCGGTTCCGACAGGATCTCGGTGGAGTGGTCGAGGCCTACGGGGAGGTCCTCAAACGGGTCCAAGGGGTATGTCCGGAACCCCGGGTCTACCGGTAAGGTCGGCGAAATTTGCGGCCTGTCCGCTTCGCCCCCGAACCCCATGCCAGGCCTCCGCCTTCGCAGGTCGCTGCTTTCCCCCAGCGTCGCCCTGCCGCTGCTCGCCGGAGCCATGCCGCTGGCGGCCCTGGTGCTGCTCGCTCCCCAGGGGGCCAGTGCGGCCCAGGAGGCCGGCAAAACGGGTTCTCATCAGGCTGGGGCAGCCGCCCCTACGGCGGATGCGGCCTCGGCGGCGCTGACGCTGGCTGCGGCGCCGGTGGCTGGGTCGGCCCCGGCGGCTGTCATTGCCAGGCCGGTCGTTGCCGAGCCCGCCGCCGCTTCCCTACCGGGCGCGCTTCCCTCCCCCAATCCGGTCCAGGCTGCGGTTCCATCCCCCTCTCCCGGCTCCCAGGGCCAGGCGGCTGCGCCCGGATTCCGTCCCACGCCGGCGGGTGCGGGACCCGCGGCGCTGCTGGCCCAGGCCGGCGCCCCGGCAGCGGCCCCAGCCGCGGCCCCGGCGCCTGCGGATGCGCCAGCGGCCCCAGCCGGCACTCCCGCCGGGCCGGCGCCCGACCCTTTCACTCCGCCAGCCATGGGCGGAACCCCCGATCTGGCTCCGGCCAGCCCTCTCAATGTCGAGCCCGCCGCCCCGGCACCCGCGGCCCTGACCAGCCCGGAGCCCCGGGTCCTGGTCAGCGAGGTGGTGATCGAAGGACTGGATGGCCATCCCGAGCGGGAGCGGCTGGAGCTGGCGGCCTACGGGGCGATGAATGTCACCCCCGGCACCGAGATCACCCGCAGCGAACTGCGTACCGACCTGGCCGCCATCTATGCCACCGGCTGGTTTGCCGATGTGCGCATCGAGCCGGTGGACGGCCCCCTGGGCGTGCGCCTCAAGGTGCAGGTGGTTCCCAACCCTGTGCTCACCAAGATCAGCCTGGACCCCGCCGATGCCGAGGTTCCCAAGCAGGTGGTGCAGGACACCTTTGCCTCTGATCTGGGCCGGACCCTCAATCTCAATACCCTGCAGACCCGCATGCAGGAGCTGCAGAAGTGGTATGGCGACCAGGGCTATTCCCTGGCCCGGGTGACCGGTCCCAGCCGCATCAGCCCCGATGGCGACGTGCAGCTGGTGATCCGCCAGGGCCTCGTCGAGGGGGTGGAGGTGCAGTTCCTCAACAAGGAGGCCTCCGCCACCAATGACAAGGGCCAGCCGATCCGCGGCAAGACCAAGCCCTGGGTGATCACCCGCGAGATCTCCCTCAAGCCCGGCCAGGTCTTTAACCGCCGCAACCTGGAGGAGGATCTCAAACGCCTTTATGGAACCGGTCTGTTCAGCGACGTCAAGGTGACCCTGCGGCCCGTGCCGGACAATCCGGGCCGGATCACGATTGTGCTGGGCATCGTCGAGCAGTCCACCGGCTCCCTGTCCGGCGGCCTCGGCTACAGCCAGAGCCAGGGCGTCTTCGGCCAGGTGCAGCTGCAGGACAGCAATCTGCGGGGCCGGGCCTGGGATCTCTCCACCAGCTTCACCTACGGCCAGTTCGGTGGCCTGGTCGATCTCACCTTCACCGATCCCTGGATCAAAGGAGACCACTATCGCACCGCATTCCGGGCCAAGGCGTTCATCAGTCGCGATGTACCCCAGATCTTCCAGAGCCAGGACAATGGCAACATTCTGACGGCCGGAGATTTTTACCAGCCGTCAGCCAGCACACTTGCTTATAATATCAATAGCTCTAATAACCCATTAGGCAAGACTTTTGGCTCGATTCAGGAGGCCATTGACGCTTCTGGTGGCCTGAACTGGCTTGATTACGTCGGCAATTCCGTCGTCATCCAGAGAGTGGGAGGCAACCTTCAGTTTGTGCGGCCGCTCAATGGCGGTAACCCCTTCAAGCGCGCCCCCTGGAGCATTGTGGTCGGCCTCAGTGGCCAGGAGGCCACGCCGATGGATTTCGCCGGCACCTCCAGCCTCTACGGCGTGTCCAGTAATGATTTCAACAACAACGGCAGTCAGGTACCGGTCGGTTCGGTGATCTGTCTGGCCTACAACTGCGCTGCTCACAACCAGTTGTTCGGCGTGCGGGTTGCCGCAACGATGAACAACCTCAATGACCCGCGCAATCCCACCAAAGGCAACTTCCTCAGTCTCGGCACCGAGCAGTTCATCTCGGTCGGCCCCGATTCGCCCACCTTCAATCGCCTGCGTGGCAGCTATACCCACTACATCCCCGTCAACTGGCTGAAGTTGTACAAGGGTTGCAAGCCCAAGGCCGGTGAAGCTGCCGATTGCAAGCAGGCCCTGGCCTTCCAGGTGTCCGCCGGCAGTGTCATCGGCGATCTCCCCCCCTATGAAGCCTTCTGTCTGGGCGGCGGTAACTCGGTTCGTGGTTATTACGACTGCGATCTGGGGGTGGGCCGCAACTTCGGCGAGGCCACGATCGAATACCGCTTCCCAATCTTCGGCATGATCAGCGGTGAACTGTTCGTTGATGGCGGCACCACCTTCGGCAGCCAGGCCAACGTGCCCGGCAATCCCGGCGGTCTGCTGGGCAAGCCCGGCGAAGGTTTCTCGGTCGGCACGGGCCTGATCGTCACCACGCCGGTGGGTCCGCTGCGCCTGGAGGTGGCCAGCCAGGATCTCACCGGCAACTGGCGCTTCAACCTCGGCGTCGGCTGGAAGTTCTGATGGGCTTCTGGCCAAGCGATTACGGCCAGGCCTGGACCCTGGCCAGCCCGGTCGAGCGCGAGGGCGTCGGCCTCCATGGTGGCGAGCGCACCCGGGTGAGGCTCCAGGCCAGTGAGGCCCCCGGTTACTGGGTCGGCTGGCTGGATCAGCCGGAGCTGCCGCCCCTGCGCCTGGAACCGGGCCAGGTCAGTGACACCCAGCTCTGCACGGCCCTGCGGCTCGGGCAGCGGCGTCTGGCCACGGTGGAACACCTGCTGGCGGCCCTGGCCGGCTGCGGCGTCAGCCAGGCCCAGATCCTGGTGGAGGGGGAGGAGATCCCCCTGCTCGACGGCTCGGCCCTGCCCTGGGTGGAGGCGATCGCCGAGGCTGGTCTGCGTCCGCTCGGACCCCGGCCTCTGTTGCCACCGCTGGCCGCACCGATCGTGCTGCGTCAGGGGTTGAGTTTCATCACAGCCCTCAGCTCAGACGCGCTGCGCATCGCCGCCGCGATCGAGTTTCCCCAGGCGGCGATCGGCCGTCAGCTGTATTCCCTGGCGTTGACCCCCGAAAGTTTCGTGCGGGAGATCGCCCCCGCCCGCACCTTCGGCTTCCGCGACCAGGTCGAGGCCCTGCGGGCGGCGGGTCTGATCCGGGGTGGCGCCCTCGAGAACGCCCTGGTCTGTGACGGCGACGGCTGGATCAACCCGCCCCTGCGCTTCACCGATGAACCGGTCCGCCATAAGCTCTTGGACTTGTTGGGAGATCTGGCCCTGGCGGGTCTGCCGCAGGCCCAGGTCTTCGCCTATCGCGGGTCCCACGGCCTGCACACCGCCCTGGCTGCGGCCCTCAGCTGTGCCAGCGATCGACCTCTCCCCGCGCCTGTCTGACAACCTCTTGACCGTCACCACCGCCACCACCGCCGCCGCGGGCTCTGACGCCTCGACCGGCATTGACGACCCGTCCGAGACAGTCGTCCCGTGCGAGACAGTCGTCCCGTCCGCGACAGACGTCCTTTCTGCGACTGACGCCCTGCCTGCGCAGGCTGCCGGCGCTGCCGCACCGCCTGTGACGGTGGATCCCTTTTCCCTTGCCGCGGCCGGTCCACCGGTGGAGCCGGTGGTGCTGGCCTGCGAACAGATCCTCAATCTGCTGCCCCATCGTTATCCCTTTGCCCTGGTGGATCGGGTGGTGGCCTACGAGCCGGGCCGGCTGGCGGTGGCGATCAAGAACGTCAGCCTCAATGAGCCCCAGTTTCAGGGCCATTTCCCCGGGCGTCCCCTGATGCCCGGCGTGCTGATCGTCGAGGCCATGGCCCAGGTGGGGGGCTTGATCGTCACCCAGATGCCCGATCTGCCCAAGGGATTGTTCGTCTTCGCCGGCATCGATGGCGTGCGCTTCCGGCGGCCGGTGGTGCCCGGCGACCAGCTGCGCATCACCTGCGAGCTGTTGAGCCTCAAGCGCAAGCGCTTCGGCAAGGTCCGCGCCCAGGCCACGGTGGCCGGGGAGCTCGTCTGTTCGGGCGAGCTGATGTTCTCATTGGTGGACTGAACCGATGACCAGCGCAGCCATGGCCCCATCGGTGCATCCCACGGCGGTGGTCGATCCCCGCTCCCGCATCGGTAGCGCCGTAGAGATCGGCCCTTATGCCGTCATCGGCCCGGACGTGGAGATCGGCGATGGCAGCCGCATCGGGCCCCATGTGGTGATTGATGGACGGGTGCGGATGGGGAGCGGCAATCGCATCTTCCCCGGCGCCTGCATCGGCCTGGAGCCCCAGGATCTCAAGTACGGCGGCGCCCCCACCGAGGTGGTGATCGGCGACGACAACACCATCCGTGAGTGCGTCACCATCAACCGGGCCACCCATGAAGGCGAGCAGACCCGGCTGGGCAACGGCAACCTGTTGATGGCCTATTGCCACATCGGCCATAACTGCCAGCTGGGCGATCGCATCGTCATCGCCAACGGCGTGGCCGTGGCCGGCCATGTGGTGATCGGCGATCGGGCCGTGATCGGCGGGGTGCTGGGCATCCACCAGTTCGTGCACATCGGCACCCTGGCGATGGTGGGTGGCATGAGCCGCATCGATCGCGATGTGCCCCCATTCATGATGATTGAGGGCCATCCGGGCCGGATCCGCGGCCTCAATCGCATCGGCCTGCGTCGCAGTGGCATGGCCGACCGCGATGACGGCGCCCAGTTGCGCCAGCTCCAGGAGGTGTGGGCCCTGCTCTACCGGGGTGATCTGGTGCTGGCCGATGCCCTGCGGCTTGCCCGCCAGCTGCCGCTGTTGCCGGCCGCCGCCGAGCTCTGTGATTTTCTCGAGGCGTCCGTCGGAGCCGGACGACGGGGACCGCTGCCGGCCCAGCGCTGATGGTGCGACTCCTGGTCAGCACCGGCGAGGTCTCCGGGGATCTGCAGGGCTCCCTGCTGATCCGGGCCCTGCATGCGGAGGCGGCTGACCGGCAGCTGGCGCTGCAGGTGGTGGCCCTCGGCGGCGATCGCATGCGCCAGGCCGGTGCCGAGTTGATCGCCGACACGGTGAGCATGGGGGCGATCGGCCTGCTGGAGGCCCTGCCCTTGGTGCTGCCCACCCTCAGGCTGCAGGCCCGCCTGCGGCGCTGGCTGGAGATCCATCCCCCCGATGGGGTGGTGCTGATCGATTACATGGGGGCCAATGTCAACCTCGGCCTGCGGCTGCGGCGGCGCTATCCGCAGCTGCCGATCGTGTACTACATCGCCCCCCAGGAGTGGGCCTGGCGTCTGGGAGATGGC
>CAIKWV010000015.1 GCA_903831165.1 uncultured cyanobacterium | reverse complement strand
TGGCCGCGGTTTGGTCGGCGGCGGCTTCGGCGGCCAGACGGCGGCGGAAGATCATCATCAACAGGTGCCCCAGCGGAAACACCCCGATCAGGGACCAGCCCTGCTGACCGACGCCATTGAGGAAGGTCTGCAGTTGCTGGGCTGGAGATTGCTGGCTGGTGGGGTTCGGGGTGTAGAAGCCCGGGAATTCCTTTTGAAGATATTCCTTGGAAAACATCTGGGCCGGATTGGGCTGGCCGGCTCCACCCTTAGCGGCGGGGTCGATGGCCTGATCGCTGCCGGCTGGGGCAGCGGGCGGTGTGGCCCCCTCCACGTTGAGGTGGATCACCTGATATTCCCAGCGGGTCATGGCGTTGTCGGATCCCATGGTGGCCATTGTCGTGGATGGGTTCAGGGCAGCCGCGCCAGCCGCAGACGACGCACCAGGCCCAGGGAGCGCAGCAGGCGGATGTGCTGCCAGGTGATGTCGAACTCAAACCAGCGCAGGCCGTGACGGGCGCTGGAGGGATGGGCGTGGTGGTTGTTATGCCAGCCCTCTCCGAAGCTGAGCAGGGCCACCCACCAGCAGTTGCGGGAGCGATCGGGGCAGTTGAAGTTGCGGTAGCCGAAGGCGTGGGTGGCCGAATTGACCAGCCAGGTGACGTGATAGACGAGCACCAGCCGCAGCGGGATGGCCCAGAGCACCAGCCCTAGCCCACCGCCGTGCACACCGGCCTGCTGTCCATAGAAATAGAGCGCCGCCCCGAGGGGCAGTTGCAGCAAGAGGAACCACCGGTCCAGCCAGCGGTAGAAGGGATCGCGCTCCAGATCGCCGGTGAAGCGGTGGATCTCCCGCAGGGCCGGGATGTCATGGAGCATCCATTCGCTGTGGGCCCACCACAGGCCCCGGGCGGCGTCGTGGTGGTCGTTGGGCTGGTCGGAGAACAGGTGGTGATGGCGATGCAGACCCACCCACTCGATCGGGCCGCTCTGGCAGGCCATGGCCCCCATCAGCACCAACAGCCGCTCCAGCCACTGGGGGGCCTCAAAGCTGCGGTGGGCCACCAGCCGGTGCAGGCCCAGGGTCACCCCCAGCACGGTCATCCAGTACAGAACCGCCAGCACGATCAGCCCCTGCCAGCTCCAGAACCGGGGCAGCAGGGCGAAAACGGCCCCCACATGCATGATCAGCATGAAGGATGTGGTGCCCGATTTGTACTTGCGCTGGCGCTGGGGCAGCGGCTCGCGGGCGATGGTCAGTCCCAGCCTGAGGGCGGCCTCACGCCGCACCGAGGGGGAGGATTCCAGCGGATCGGGACCCGGCGGGATCATCAGGCTGTGGGGACCGGTCATGGGCAGGATCGATTTCCGGTCGGGCGGGGGACGCCGGCGGCACACCGGTGCGGACGCAGGAATCTAGCCATGGGATTGCCGGCCCCAGGTGGGCGGGGCCTGGGCCCGGCTGCGGAACCACCGCCACCAGGAGCGGCCAAGGGGCACGATGCGTTCGGAGCGCCCAGGAGTTGACCCTGACCCGTCCTTCCCACCAGCCCCTCCCTTCGCCGTGAACACTCTTTTGCCATGACCCGCGTCGATCGTCCGAGCTGGGCCCGGGATCGGGTCGCCGCCGCCCTGGCGGCCCGCGCTCCTGAGATCGCTGCCCGCACCGCCGGCGTGGCTCCCCGCCTGGAGCGGGTGCTGGCGGCCTTCGCCGCCGAGCGCCTGGGGGTGCACCATTTCGCCTCCGTCAGTGGCTATGGCCATGGCGATCTGGGCCGCGAGACCCTGGACCGGGTCTTCGCCCGGGTGCTGCAGGCCGAGGCGGCGGCGGTGCGCCTGCAGTTCGTCTCCGGCACCCACGCGATCGCGGCCGCCCTGTTCGGGGTGTTGCGGCCCGGCGATCGGATGTTGTCGATCACCGGCCGCCCCTACGACACCCTGGAGGAGGTGATCGGCCTGCGGGGCCAGGGCCAGGGCTCTCTGGCGGAGTTCGGTGTCCTCTATGACGAGCTGCCGCTCACGGCTGCGGGGCGGGTTGATGAGGAGCAACTGGAGCAGGCCCTGGCGGTGCCGACACGGCTGGTGCTGATCCAGCGCAGCTGTGGCTACACCTGGCGGCCTTCGCTGCCGGTGGCGGAAATCGGCCGGCTGGTGGAACGCATCAAGGCGCTGCAGCCGGATTGTGTGGTTTTCGTCGACAACTGCTACGGCGAGCTGGTGGAGGACCTGGAGCCCACGGCCGTGGGCGCCGATCTGATCGCCGGCTCCCTGATCAAGAATCTCGGCGGCACGATCGCCCCCACCGGCGGCTACGTGGCGGGCCGGGCCGATCTGGTGGAGCAGGCCTGCTGCCGGCTGACGGCCCCGGGCATCGGCAGCGAGGGCGGCACCAGCTTCGACTGCAACCGTCTGCTGTTCCAGGGCCTGTTCCTGGCCCCCCAGATGGTGGCCGAGGCCCTGATCGGCGCCGAGCTGGTGGCGACGGTCTTCGCTGACCTGGGCTATGCGGTGCACCCCGCCCCGGGCGCCCATCGCAGCGACGTGATCCAGGCCGTGCGCCTCGGCGCGCCCGAACCCCTGCAGGCGGTGTGCCGGGCCTTTCAGGCCTGCTCGCCGGTGGGGGCCTACCTCGATCCGGTGCCGGCACCGATGCCCGGTTACGCCAGCGAGCTGGTGATGGCCGGCGGCACCTTCATCGATGGCAGCACCAGCGAATTCTCCGCCGACGGTCCGCTGCGGCAGCCTTTCGTTCTCTACGTGCAGGGCGGCACCCACCACGCCCATGTGGGCCTGGCCCTCGAGCGGGCGCTGGTGGCGCTGCAGGCGGTCGGGGACTTGGAGACGGCCAGGGCGGATCCGGGCTGAGCCTGGCTGCAGGACAGGGGGGCATCAAGCAGACTGGCCCTGCTCCCGATCTGCTCCTCCCCCGGCGATGGCGCTCACCTTCCCTGACGACTGCCGCTTTGCCGACAGCCACGAATACGCCCGGCGGGAGGGGGAGAGGGCCCGGATCGGCATCAGTGCCTTCGCCGTCGACCAACTCGGCGACATCGTCTTCGTGGAGCTGCCGGCGGTGGGGGCGTCGATCCGGGCGGGCCAGGGCTTCGGCAGCGTCGAATCGGTCAAGGCCGTCGAAGATCTGGTGGCGCCGATCAGCGGTGTGGTGGAAGCCCGCAATGAGGCGGTGCTGGCCAGCCCCGAGGAGCTGCAGAACGACCCGTATGGCGAGGGCTGGCTGCTGGTGGTGCGCCCCGAGGACGCTGGCGAGCTGGATGCCCTGATGGATGCGGCCACCTATCGCGGCAAGGTGGAGGGCCACTGAGCACCGCGGTGCCGGATCGGGGTCCGGTTTGATCCAGGCGAGCCGCTTCCGCAGGGTTGGTCCACCGCCGCTTCGGGCTCCTCCTGAGCCGATGGGCTGCCCCTACCGGATCCATCGGCTTGCCCTTTCGGGATGCAGCGATCCAGGCCTGGCGTCTGGAGGCCAGAGGCTTCGATCAGGCTGAGCTGAGTGGCAGAAGGCGGTGATCGGGGGACACGGGTGTCCAGCCCGGTTGCAGGGGTCCAACGCGCCGGTCAGCGAGGCGTTGGCGATGGCCTGCCCCCCCCCTTGAAGCATGGGCTGATCCAACGGCGGTAGACGCTGGCCAGCGAGCTCCACAGCACGGCGTGCCGCTGGGGTTGGTTGCGCGACGAGGTTGGCTGAACGGAATCCGCTGCTCTCGGCTTGCCTGTTGTCGAAGCTGCAGCAGGTATGGCGCGGCGACAACCCCATGGCGGTCGATCGGCTTTGCCTGGGACCGGAGTGATCCAGGGGCGGCAGGCGTCGCCGGTAGCGGCCGGCTCGGGGTTGGGGAATCCGTGCCCCTGCTGAAGTCCTTAGGATCCCGCCACCGTCCGATCGGCGTCCGTGACCGCATCCTTTGAGATTCGCCATCTCGGGCCGGATCACGCTGATCGCCAGCTGATGCTGGCCGAACTGGGGTTCGATTCCCTGGAAAGCCTCTCTGCAGCGGTGATTCCAGCCGACATCCTGCTGGAGCCCGAGGCGGCCCGCCTGGGCTTGCCCCAACCCTGCAGCGAAGCCGAGGCCCTGGCCGAGCTGGCCGAGATCGCGGCCCTCAACCAGCCCCGGCGCAGCCTGATCGGCCTGGGCTACGCCGGCACGGCCACCCCGGCCCTGATCCAGCGCCATGTGCTGGAGAACCCTTGTTGGTACACGGCTTACACCCCCTACCAGGCGGAGATCGCCCAGGGGCGGCTCGAGGCGCTGCTCAATTTCCAGACCCTGGTCAGCGAGCTGACGGGTCTGCCGATCGCCAATGCCTCCCTGTTGGATGAGGCCACGGCCGCAGCGGAGGCCATGGCCTTGTCCCTGACCGTGGCTCCGCGGGACGGCGCCCTGCGTTTTCTGGTGGATCGGGCCGTGCTGCCCCAGACCCTGGCGGTGCTGCACACCCGGGCCGAGCCCCTCGGGATCACGCTCGAGCTGATCGAGGCCGAGGCCTGCGCCGCCCAGCTGGCCAGCGGTGCCTTGGCTGCCGACCGGGTCCTGCCCGCCGATGCCTTCGGCCTGCTGCTGCAGTTGCCCGGAACGGCCGGTCGCCTCTGGGATCCCAGTCCGCTGCTGGCGGCGGCTCGGGGCGCCGGGGTGATCGCCACGGTGGCGATCGATCCCCTGGCCCAGGTGTTGCTGGCTCCGGTGGGCGATCTGGGGGCCGACATCGCCGTGGGCAGCCTGCAGCGCTATGGCGTGCCGATGGGTTTC
>CAIKWV010000014.1 GCA_903831165.1 uncultured cyanobacterium | reverse complement strand
CCCACGGCTGGCACGGTGCTGGTCGATGGCGAGACCGTGCGTCGCCCCGGCCCCGACAAGATGGTGGTCTTCCAGAACTATTCGCTGCTGCCCTGGCTGAGCGTGCGCGAGAACATCGCCCTGGCCGTCGAGGAGGTGATGCCCGCCCTGTCCAGGACGGAGCGTGAGGCCGTGGTTGATGAGCACATTGCCATGGTCGGTCTGGGGCCGGCCAGCGACAAGCGACCCGGTGAACTCTCCGGTGGCATGCGCCAGCGGGTGGCGATCGCCCGCGCCCTGGCGATCAAGCCCAAGTTGCTGCTGCTCGATGAACCGTTCGGCGCCCTCGATGCGCTGACGCGGGGCAATCTGCAGGAGAAGTTGATGCAGATCTGCAATGAGCATGAACTCACCGCCGTGATGGTCACCCACGATGTCGATGAGGCCGTGCTGCTCTCCGACCGGATCGTGATGCTGACCAACGGGCCCGGCTCGGTGATCGGCGGCATTCTTGAAGTCGACATCCCCCGGCCGCGCCAGCGGCTGACGGTGGTGCACCATCCCAGCTACTACAGCCTGCGCTCGGAGATCATCTACTTCCTCAATCGCCAGAAGCGGGTGAAACAGTGGCAGGCCAAGCCCCACAAGGTGCTGGCACGCCACGGCCTGGAAAAGGTCAACCTCGATCTGGGCTTTGTACCCCTGGCCGCCTGTGCCCCCCTGGCGGTGGCCGAGGCCAAGGGATTCTTCGCCAAGCACGGCCTCGATGACGTGCAGCTGGTGCGGGAGACCAGCTGGCGCGGGGTCACCGATGGCCTGGTGGATGGCACGCTCGATGCGGCGTTGATGCCCTCGGGCATGCCGGCCTGGATGACGGCCGGTGGCCATGGCGGTGCACCGTTGCCCGTGGTCAGCTCCCTGACCCTGAGCCGCAATGGCAATGGCATCACCCTGGCCAAGCGGCTGGCCGACGAAGGCGTTCACAACGTCGACGACTACCGCCGTTATCTGTTGAGCCATCAGCGTGAGCCCCATCGGCTCGGCATCGTCCATCCGGCCTCGATGCACAACCTGCTGCTGCGTTACTGGCTCGCCTCCCACGCGATCGATCCCGACCACGATGTGCACCTGCAGACGATTCCGCCGGCCCAGATGCTGGCCGATCTCAAGGACGGCAGCATCGACGGCTTCTGCATCGGTGCCCCCTGGCTCGACCGGGCCCTGGTCGACGGCCATGGCTTCACGGTGGCGGGCGATCTGGCGATCTGGCCCGGCCATCCCGGCAAGGTGCTGGGGGTGCGCGAGGACTGGGCTCTGGCCTACCCCAACACCCACATCGCCCTGGTCAAGGCCATGCTGGAGGCCTGCCGGGATTGCGCCGAGCCGAGCCACTGGGGCGAGCTGAGCGAACTGCTCAGCGATCGCCGTTACCTCGGCATGAAGAAGGAGGTGATCTGGTTCAGTGAAACCGGCGCCGATGGCAGTTCCACCGTTCCCCATCATCTGTTTTTTGGCCCTGGCGTGAACCGGCCCAGCCGCAGTGAACACCTCTGGATCCTTACCCAGCTGGCTCGCTGGGGAGAGAT
>CAIKWV010000013.1 GCA_903831165.1 uncultured cyanobacterium | reverse complement strand
CAGCCGGCAGCCCGCCCAGGCCAGGCCATAGCCCAGGGGACTGCGGATCAGATCGTTGACCAACACCAGGCAACGGCTGGCGTCAGCCATCCGCCGCAGCAACTCCACCGCCTGGTCGTCATCGAGATGGTGCAGAAACAGGCTGCAGAGGATGACGTCGTAGTCGTCAGGGAGGGAATCGTGGAAGGCGTCGGCCTGGAAGAAGGTGGCGCCAAGGCCCCGCTCTTCGGCGCTGCGGGCCGCAATCGCCACCGCCTGCGAGCTGAGGTCGGAGCCGTCGATCTGGATGGCGAGCCCTTCGCGGCGGGCCCGTTCCGCCAGGGCGGTCGTGTTGTCTCCACCGCCACAGGCCAGATCCAGAACCCGCAGCGAACGACCGCTGGCCTCCCGGGCCAGGGAACGGATCGGAGCGAACAGGGAACCAACGGCTCCACTGAAGGCATTGATCCGGCGCAGACCCTGCAGAGCCTGACCGTGGGCGAGCGGATCGATGCCCGGTTGGTCCATCCATTCGGGTTGCCGGTGCCGCTGGGCCAGGGGCTGGAGAAGCATCGCGTGCGAACGGGGTGAATGGGCCTGCGGACGAGCTGGAGGAAGGGGTTGCGGAAGGCTGAGCGCTGACGCTAAAGGGCTCCGGGAGCTTGTGGGAAACTCCTGGCGCCGGACGCATGGTTGCCGCTGCAGCTCGGAAGTTGACCGGTGCCATCGACACCGATGCACGGCCTGCAACTGCGCTACGCGGGAACGCGGATTGGCTGACGAAGCGATCGCCAAAGCGCCGGTGTTCTGAAGCCCGGGTTCATGGATTCAAGGGCTCTTCCTGCCAGCCGGTCTGCTCTCGCCAGCGCCGGCGGCGGTGGGGATGGCCCGTGAGCTCCAGCAGCTCCACCTGCGCCAGCGCAATGCGCAGCAGCAGGAAGTGAGCCGGCAGCGGCGACCCGTCCGGAAGCTGCTCGGGGAAGGCTGCCTCCCGGTCGAAGGGCTCGCCGGGCGGGGGCCAGCCCCAAAGGGCGCGCCCACCGGGCGAGAGCATCTGCCAATGGCGTTCGCGCTCCCTCCGCTCCAGTTCGGGCGGCAGGGTCAGCAGGCTGCCCCGCAGGCGGAACTGGGAACGGGCACGGGGCAACAACCAACACAATTCTGTCGCCGGTTGCCGCGCCAGCTCCGTGGGCTTGGCGCTGCGGCCATCGGTGAGCAGATCCAGCGCCGTGGACCCAGACCAGCCCCGGAACACCAGGGTGCGCACCCTGGGTGTGCCATCGGCAGCGGCGCTGGCCAGCTGCAGCCAGCGGGCCTGGGGCGAGCGACCTTCGCGCTCTCGGGCGCTGCGCAGCAGGGGGCGCCAGGGGGGCAGGGGCTCAGGGGTGGGCATCCGGCTGCGTCCGTGGCGACTCCATCCCAGCGAAGCCGATCACCAGCGCCGGCGGCTGGGGCCTCAGCTCCTGGGCCGCCGCCTCCAGGCAGGCCACCAGGTTCGTGCTGGGCGATGCTGTTGCTGACTGACATGGTCATCACCAACGTTGATCGGCTTGGCTCCAACGGTGGCTGTGGGCTGGGTTGAGTGCGGACGCGTCGTTCGCATCGAAGCCGGAATAATTCGGCCACCAACCGCTTGAGCGGCAGGGCGTGGCCCCAGGTCAGAGCGACATGCGGCAAGCTGAGCCCAACAATTCTGCCCCCTACCCATGCCCCTTCCCTTCCTGAGCAGGTCCCTGTTGGCCTGCCTGACGGCCCTGCTCCTGCTGCTGGGCACGGCACTGCCCGCCTGGGCTGACTTTGTCTTACCGCCGCTCCCCTATGGCGCCGAGGCCCTGGAGCCGGTGATCGATGCCACCACGATGACGATTCACCACGACCGCCATCACGGCGCCTACGTGGCCAATCTCAACGCCCAGATCCCTGCCCATCCAACCCTGAAGACCCTCAGCCTCGACGCGCTGCAGGGCCAGATCTCCCGCTTTCCGGTGGCCGTGCGCAACAACGGCGGCGGCCATTGGAACCACAGCCAGTTCTGGGCCGTGATGGCACCGGAGGGTCAAGCTGGTGCACCATCGAAGAAGCTGCTGGCGGCGATCACCCGCAACTTCGGCTCGCTGGAGGCGATGCAGACCCAGTTCAATCAGGCGGCGGCCGGACGCTTCGGATCGGGCTGGGCCTGGTTGATCCGCAAACCGGACGGCAGCCT
>CAIKWV010000012.1 GCA_903831165.1 uncultured cyanobacterium | reverse complement strand
TGGTCGACCAGCTGTTCTGGCGCCCTCTGGTGGCCTGGTCCGATCGCTTCCGGCTGGAGCAGAGCGGCTCCGGTGACGCCCCCGAATCCTGGGTCTATGACCTGCTGACCACAGCGCGGGTGCCGCGGCTGCTGGGCACGGCGCTCACACCGCTGGGCGATCGCCTCGATCAGCTGCTGTCGGCCTTGCTGGGCCGCAGCCAGGACCGGGATGGGGAGCCGCAGGGGGCCGGACAGGATCGGCTGTTCAACTTCGGCCTGGTCTTGCTGATCGCCGCGCTGCTGAGCGTCCTGGTGCACTTCGTGCTCGTGCGGGTCGGCATCGCCGAGGTGATCACCGCCTTCTGGCTGGGGGTGCACACCCTGGGCCGGGTGTCGATCCTGCTGCTGCTGGCCACTCTGATCTGGACACCGATCGGCGTGATGATCGGCTTTCAGCCCAAGTTGGCGCGGCTGCTGCAGCCCCTGGTGCAGTTCCTGGCCTCCTTCCCGGCCAACTTCGTCTTTCCCTTCGCCACCCTGTTCTTCATCCGCACCCACATCAGCCTGGACTGGGGTTCGATCCTGCTGATGGCCCTGGGCTCCCAGTGGTACATCCTGTTCAACTCGATTGCCGGCGCCCAGACGATCCCCTCCGATCTGCGCGAAATGGCCGATGACGTGGGCCTCCATGGCGGCCAACGCTGGCGCAAGTTGATCATTCCCGGCATCTTCTCCGCCTGGGTCACCGGCGGAGTCACCGCCTGCGGCGGCGCCTGGAACGCCAGCATCGTCTCCGAGGTGGTGAGCGGGGGGGGCACCACGCTGCAGGCCAACGGCCTGGGGGCCTACATCGCCGACGCCACCAGCAAGGGCGACTGGCCCCGCATCGCCCTGGGCATCGGCATGATGAGCCTTTTCGTGGTGGGCATCAATCGGCTGTTCTGGCGGCGCCTCTATGGCCTGGCCGAACGTCGCTATCACCTCTGATTTCCGGCCTGCGCCACCCTTTCCGCTCCGCTGTCGTTCCGCTTCCTTCAGCCCCACCGGCCATGGCCCTGATCACCGTCGAGAACGTCTCCAAGCGCTTCCCGCTGCCCGATGGCAAGGGTGAGTTCACCGTGCTGGGCGATGTCAGCCTGGCGGTGAACGCCGGCGAGGTGGTGGCCCTGCTCGGCCGCAGCGGCAGCGGCAAGAGCACCCTGCTGCGCATCATGTCTGGCCTGATCAGCCCCAGCCAGGGGCTGGTCTGCAGCAATGGTCGGCCACTGCGCGGCGCCAATCCCAACCTGGCGATGGTGTTCCAGAGCTTCGCCCTGCTGCCCTGGCTGACGGTGCAGGACAACGTCGAACTCGGCCTGGCGGCTCGGCATGTGCCGCGTCAGCAGCGGCGCGAGCGGGCCCTCAAGGCGATCGACATCGTCGGCCTCGATGGTTTTGAGAACGCCTACCCCAAGGAGCTCTCCGGCGGCATGAAGCAACGGGTCGGCTTTGCCCGGGCGTTTGTGCTGGAGCCGGAGGTGCTGTTCATGGATGAACCGTTCAGCGCCCTCGATGTGCTCACCGCCGAGAACCTGCGCGGCGAGATCGACGATCTCTGGAATGCGGGCACCTTCCCCTCCAAGAGCATCCTGATCGTCACCCACAACATCGAGGAGGCGGTCTATCTGGCCGATCGGGTGGTCATCCTGGGCTCCAAACCCGGCCGCATCCGCGGTGAGCTGGCGGTCAATCTGCCGCGCCCCCACGACCGCAGCCACCCTCGCTTCAAGGCGCTGGTGGATTACATCTACTCCGCCATGACCAACCCCGACATCGAGGTCAGCGGCGAGGTGGCCGGCCGCGGAACCCCGGTCCAGGCCCAGCGCCAGGCCATCTCACCGTTTGCCAAAGCCCTGCCCCACGTGCGGGTCGGGGGCATCAGCGGCCTGCTGGAGCTGATTGTCGAAAAAGGCGAAGGCCTGGACGACATTCCGCTGCTGGCGCAGCGGCTACAGCTGGAGGTGGACGACCTGTTGCCACTGCTCGACGCCGCCGTGCTGCTGGGGTTCGCCGAGGTCACCGACGGCGATGTGCGGCTCACCACGATCGGCAGTGACTTCGCCACCACCACGATTCAACGCAGCAAGGACCTGTTCCGACAACAGGCCCTCGGCCGGATCCCGGTGTTGAGCAGCATCGTGCACACCCTGCAGGAAAAGGAGAATCAGGCCATGCGCGCCGACTTCTTCCTCGGCATCTGGGATGACTACTTCCCGCGCGAGGAGGCGGAGCGCCAGCTGGCCACGGCCGTGGACTGGGGGCGCTACGGCGAGCTGTTCGAATATGACGCCAGCGAGGGGAGATTTCACCTGGCGGCCTGAGCCCTGGGAGGGATGCTTCCTGTCGATTTCTTGCCCACGCCGCGCGATCCTTGATGCCGCCACGGCTAAGCCGCTCACCCCATGGACCTCCACCCTCACCAGCTGACCGGATGAGCCCCTGGACTGAGCGACGTCGGCCCCGTCCCTGGCCCACCCTGATGGCCTGCCTGTGGACCGGCCTGGTCTGCGCCCTTGGGACCGGAACCACGGCCCAGGCCCGGGTGCAGGCCGAAGAAAAACTGCTGGTGCTGGCTTATCACGAAATCAGCGAACCGGCGGCGGCCTTGGATCCCGATATCGCCGTTTCCCCGTCCCAACTCGCTGGCCAGTTGACCTGGTTGAAGCAAAACGGCTATCACCCGGTCTCGGTTGAGCAGCTGCTGCGGGCCCGTCATGGCGGCTCCCCCCTGCCCCCCAGGCCGGTGCTGCTCAGCTTCGATGATGGCTACAGCTCGTTCTACAGCCAGGCCTTTCCGCTGTTGCAACAGTTTCGGATGCCTGCGGTGGTGGCGGTGGTGGGTCGCTGGCTGGAGCCCGATCACGGTCTGGTGGCCTACGGCGACCAGAAGCTGGATCGCTCCCGCTTCGTTAGCTGGGATCAGTTACGGGCGATGCAGGCCAGCGGTCTGGTCGAGGTGGCGAGCCACAGCTACGACCTGCACCACGGCATCATCGGCAACCCCCAGGGCAACTCCGAGCCCGCCACCACCACGCGGGCCTATCGGCCGGGCCATGGCTATGAAACGGAGAACAGCTACCAGGGGCGACTCCTGGCCGATCTGGCCCGCAACAACGCCCTGCTGCGCTCCCATCTCGGCCATTCCCCCCGGGTGATCGTCTGGCCCTATGGCCGGTACAACTCCACGGCCCAACGGATCGCCAGCGAACTGGGGATGCCCGTCGGGCTCAATCTCGACGACGGCGCGAACGCCGCTGGAGCCGACCTGAGTGCGCTGCGGCGCATCCTGATGGGGCCAGAGCTGAGCTCCCCCAGCCTCCTGGCCCAGGAACTGGAACGGCGCCAACGCAACGCCGATGACCACTGGCGTGCCGCCAAGGTGATGCATGTCGATCTCGACGCCATCCACGACCCCAAACCCGCCCAGACGGAACGCAACCTGAGCCTGTTGCTGGCCCGCATCAATGCCATGGGGGTCAACACCGTGTATCTGCAAGCCTTCGCGGATCCCGATGGCGATGGGGTCGCGGATGCTCTCTACTTCCCCAACCGGGTGCTG
>CAIKWV010000011.1 GCA_903831165.1 uncultured cyanobacterium | reverse complement strand
GCCTCTCCATGCTGCAGACGCCGGGCGGTATGCAGGGCGGCCAGGGCATCAAGGATGTCGTCATCGGCCACGTCCGCTCGGCGGTACTGGCGGCGGATGGAATCCCAGACCCCTGGGAATTCGCCCTCCACCAACTGCCGTCGCTCCTGCTTGCCCTGGGCTGTCTTTTTGCCGTGCTGCATGGGCTGGCCGCCGTTCCACTGCTGAAAGATCAGCTCGGGGTGGACCTCATGGATCCGCTGTCCCAGGCTCCTGTCCGCCTGCAGCAGCGGGTCGATGCTGCGGATCTTGGCGAGGATGTTGTAGCTCTGGCAGCTGATCCCTTTGCCCTGCAGCTGTCGGGAGATGCGGCAGGCCTGCTGATGATCTTCGGCGTGCAACACGGCCCGGATCGGTGCTGGGAAGACACTGCTGCGCCGTGCCCCCAGGCGGCTGCGGGCTTCCTGATCACAGGCTCGGCTGCCGCGCTCGGGCAGGCCGATCGGGATGTCGATGGCCATCAGCTGCCAGCCCGTAGAGGCGACCAGGGCGGCGGCGTCCTGATGCAGCTGCCAAGCCACGTTCTGGCCTTCGTCCCCAGCGGCGATCGCCAGCCAGCCAGCCCTGCAGCCATCAACGCCGAGCAGCATGGTTTCAGCGGCCCTGTTCGTCTTCCGGGCTGTCGTCGTGGCTGATCTTGACCAGGGAGGGGGCGAACAGAAACACCGTGTCGGCCAACCGCTCGGACTGTCCATCCATCGCGTAGACCCCACCGGAGACAAAGTCAATCGTGCGCTGGGCCTCATCGGGCTCCATCGATCCCAGATGCAGCACCACGGTCTTGAGTTGCTGGACCGCCTGCACGGCTGCCATGGCGTCTTCGAAGCGGGCCGGTGTCATCACGGTCACCTCGGGGAGCCAGTTTCCGAAGGGGGTTTCCATGAAGGCTCGCTGTACGTTTCAGGTTGGCGCAAAGTTCCCCCAAATGCCACCGAAGGCCGGCTAGGCCCTTGGCCACCCCGCAAGCCCTGTCCTAGTGTTGGAATCAACACCTGAAGGGGGATCGCCGTGGACTTCGCCTCCGGCTTTCTGGGCTCTGCTCCGTTCCGGCCTGCGTGTGTGGCCGGGGTCCAATCTCCTGCCAACACCAGCCTCAAATGGGGCGCGGACGGGGATCTGACGGCTCAGGACCTGCATCACGTGATGGCCCGCCTGTGTGAACTGGATCCCCAGGCCGCTACGGCCCTCGACCGTGTGGATGGCTGGGGGCCAGGCTGATCGGATCCAAGGAGATGCGTGATGTTGATGTTGCGTGATGGCAGGACAGTGCCGAGCGCCCGGATTGAAGGTGGAGCCTGCGATCCGGGCGGGTGAACCGTTCGAAGGGTTGAGTCCGTTGGCCACGGATCGTTGGCATGACCCCAGGGCGGGGCCACGGCAAAGGTCATGAATGGGGGATTCGCTTTGTCGATGCTGTGCAATGACCTTGGTCGGCTGACTCATCTCCACCCGATGTGCCGCCTTTGATCTGGAGTGGCGGGGGCGAATGGGACCGAGGATCTTGGCGAGATCTATCTGATTTTGCATTGGCCATGGAGCATGCTAGTCCTATTCGCTCGCAATCGCCGATACGATTAGCATTAAAGGTCCGTGGCTTGTGAATGGTTCAGGGCAGATCGAGGCGAATGCCTTGGTGTGTCACGTCTATAGGTGCAAATTTAGGAGCTGATCTACGCTGTGGAGCGGTGCCAAGTTGGTTCTGAGGTGCATTGTTGCTGACTAGAACCGCGTATGGGAACACGCTCCTTGGTGATCTGCTCCCAAGCGACAGCTGGCAAGGTTGTTTGGGGCGCCTTGGATGCCACCTCGCCGCCTGGTGAGGTGGCATTGAGGATCTTTGCGCACTTCTGCCAGAACGCGATGCGGATCATTCAGGAGTTTTCCTGAACATCCAATTGCTCTGTGATGTCAAGATTGGCTACTGGATCTGGCCAGATCGAACTGTGCCGAAAATGTCCCTTGTCTCCAGGAAATGTCTGGCAGCTTGAGGGGGCAGCAGCGGTGATGTTCAGGAGTTCAGCTCTCTTCTGAGGCGAATGGATAACAGCT
>CAIKWV010000010.1 GCA_903831165.1 uncultured cyanobacterium | reverse complement strand
CGGCCCAGGCCAAGGCCCGTTTCACCATGTACAGCCAGGCCCTCTGCGGCACCGATGGCCTGCCCCATCTGATCGTGGATGGCCGCTGGAGCCACGCCGGTGACTTCATCATTCCGGGCATCGCTTTCCTCTACATCGCCGGCTGCATCGGCTGGGCCGGCCGGGGTTACCTCCAGGCTGTGGCCGGCCGCAAGGACGCCACGATGCATGAGATTCAGATCGATCTGCCCGTCGCCCTGAAAGCCACCCTTGCCTCGGCCACCTGGCCCCTGGCGGCGTTCAAGGAGTTCGGCACCGGCAAGCTCACCGAATCCGACAGCAAGATCACCGTTTCGCCCCGCTGAAGCGAGACCTGCTGATTCGTTCATGCCCTCGGGCGGCCCCCATCCTTATCGGGATCAAGTGCTGCCTCAGGCCACCGGCGAATCAGTGAAATCGCTCCAGACCAGACTCTTTAACGACCTACTTCCGTAGCCATGAAGAAGTTCCTCACCACCGCCCCGGTCTTCGCAGCCATCTGGTTCACGATCACCGCCGGCATCATGATCGAGTTCAACCGTTTCTACCCCGATCTGCTCTTCCATCCGCTCTGAATCTCTCCCGATTCAGGCCATCTCTTCAGACAGCCAAGCGGTCCCTTCCGGGGCCGCTTTTTTGTTGGGCAACTGTGTCGCTGGTCGATTGTTGTGTCGGTCGACTGTTGTGCTGCTCGACTGATGGACCCCTCAAACCGTTCTCAGTCCCAATCGTCATGCCAGCCCCCCTGCCGCAACTGGCTCGCCCTGGCCAAGGGTGAAAACAAGGGACGATGGTTCGAGCTGTCCTTTTCGCGGCTCGCAACCATGCCCTCCATCGCGTCGAGGTTGGGCACAGCCGGTTCAGCCCAGCCCCATCAGCTGCTCCAGCTGGGCCAGGGCCTGGGGCAGTTCGGCATTCACCAGGCGGGCATCAAACTCGCCGGCGGCCGCCAGTTCGATCCGGGCCCGCTCCAGCCGGCGCGCGATCGCCTCTTCACTGTCGGTGCCACGGCCGCGGATGCGGCGCTCCAGTTCCTCGAAGCTGGGCGGCTCCAGAAACACCTGAAAACCGGCCGGAAAGCTCTGCCGCACCTGGCGCGCTCCTTCCAGTTCGATCTCCAGCAGCACCGGCCGCCCCGCGGCCAACTGCTGCTCCACCGCAGGGCGGGGCGTGCCGTACAGATTGCCGGCGAACTCGGCCCATTCCAGGAAGCCCCCTTCGGCCACCTGGCGCTCAAAGCTGGGGCGATCCAGAAAGAAATAGCTGCTGCCCTCGACTTCACCGCTGCGGGGAGCGCGGGTGGTGGCCGACACCGACAGCCAGATCGCGGGATGGGCCTGCAGCAGCATCGCCACCAGGGTGCCCTTGCCGACCCCGCTGGGGCCGGTGATCACGGTGAGTCGACCGGGGCTGTCGGTCACGCTGCTCGAAGCGGGGGTCAGGGCAGCAGAGTAGGGACGGGCAGAGGCAGAAGCGGTGATCGATCCCCAGTCAGCCATCCAGGCCATGGATCTCACCACCCTCAAGGCGGTGGTGGCCGAACTGCAGCAGGCCCTGCTGCCCAGCCGCTTCGAGAAAGCCCAGCAGGGGGAGTCCCACGGCCAGCAGCTGGCCCTGCGCGGCCTGGACGGCAGCACCTGGCTGGATCTGAGCTGGCTGGCGGAGGCGCCGCGGCTGCTGGCGATCCCCTCCCCGGCGCGCCAGGGTGAGGGCAGCACCCTGGCCCAGCAGTTGCAGCACGGACTGCGGGGCCTCGCCCTGGTGAGCCTGGAGCAAATGGGTTGGGAGCGGGTGGTGGAGCTCGGCTTTGCCCAGCGGCCGGGCGAAACGCTTCAGCGCAGCCTGGTGTTGGAACTGATGGGACGCCACAGCAACCTGTTTTTTCTCGATGAACAGCGGCGGGTCATCGCCCTGGCCCGTCAGGTGCGCCCGGACCAGTCCCGCCTGCGGCCGATCGGCACCGGCGACGCCTATCGCCCGCCTCCGTCGATGGCCGGTGAGCCCCCCCGAGCGCAGGAGAGTCAGGAGAGCTGGCGGCGGCGCCTGAGCTTGGTGCCCGTCAGTCTCAAGCGGGCCCTGCTGGGGGCCTACCAGGGCACCAGCCCGGCCCTGGTGCGCCAGTTGCTGCCCCCCGGCTGGGCCGAACGGCCCCTCCAGGAGCTGGAGGAGTCCCAATGGCAGCTTCTGTGGCAGGCCTGGCAGGGCTGGTTGGCGGCGCTCGAGGAGGGCTGTTTTGCGCTGCAGCTGGAGCCCGGCGGTGCCTATCGCTGCTGGAGCCCCCTCGGGGCCGGGGAGCGGCCCGGTCCCGTCCCCCCAGCCAGCACGACCGGCCCGGCGGACCCTCTGGCGATCAACCGCGGCCTGGCCCGCTACTACGGCCAACGGCTCAGCCAGCGGCTCTGGGAGCTGCGCCGCCAGAGCCTGGCGCTGCGGCTGCGGCAGGCGATCGAACGGGAACGGCGGCAGGCCGAGCAGCAGCAGGCCCTCGCCGAGGCGGTGCCCGGCAGCGAGGGGTTGCAGCACCAGGCCGATGCCCTGCTGTGCCTGCCCAATCCCGACCGCAGCCAGATTGACGAAGCCCAGGCCCTCTATCGCAAGGCCCGCAAGCTGCGGCGCTCACTGGCGGCGATCCTGCCGCGTCTGGAGCAGCACCGGCAGCGCCTGGAGGGACTGGAAACCAGCCTCACCTTCGTGGAACAGCTGGAGGACGGGGCCCAGCTGGAGGCCCTGACGGAGGAGTTGGAGCAGCAGCTCAGCGGCCTGCGCCCCTCCCGGGGCGGCACGGTCACCCCGTCCCGCAGCCGGCGTCAGCGGGCGGGGGCCCGCGGCAGGCCGGCCCCTGTGGCTGAGCCCTGCCCCCTGGAACTGCGCAGCGCCGGCGGTCTGCGGTTGCAGGTGGGCCGCAACCACCGCCAGAACGAATGGATCGCCCTGCGCCACGCCCGCCGCGGTGATCTCTGGTTCCACGCCCAGGAACTGCCGGGCAGCCACGTGGTGCTCAAGGGATCGGAAGGGGCAGCCGGGGAGGCGGACCTGGCCGCCGCCGCCGATCTGGCGGCCCATTTCAGCCGCGGGCGGGGCAACGCCCGCGTGCCGGTGGTGATGGTGGCGGCCGAAACCCTGCAGCGCATTCCCGGCGCCGAGCCGGGCACGGTGCGCCATCGCGGCGGCGAGATTCTCTGGGGCGAACCGGAGCGGGCCCAGGCCCTGCTGCGCAGCCAACCTGAACCCGAAGCTGCTGCTGAGCCCTGAGTCACAGGCCCCAGGCGCCTGACCTGCATCAAGGGGGCCTTGAGGGAACCGGCGCCAGCCCCAAGCAACCGCAGGCCTCAGCAACGCCCTGGACGCAACGGAGATCGGTCTTCACGACACCCTGGCCACGGGCAAAGCCAGGCCTCAGGGCAAAGCCAGGCCTCAAGGCCAAGGCTCCGCCCTGACCAAGCTCTGGCCAACGTTTCCTCCATGGCGACGTCCCGGCCCTTGGCCACGATGCGGCTTCGCTTCAAACTCATTTCCCGGCAAAAGTCCTCGCATCGGTGAGGTCTTGGCTCTGCACCAGGACGCTGCTCCGGTCAAACCCAGGCCCCGGGGACTGGCCATGGTCCGAGCCCCGCAACGGCCCTGGCTCCAGGCCAACGGTCGCCGAGGGTCCCTAACCTCCTGGGGCAGGGGATGCCATGAACGAGCCCGACACCATCGCCAATCCCGACACGGAGCCCGGCCCGGTTCTGGCTCTGCCCAGCCCTGACGCTTCGGTCGCGGCAGCCCCGCTGCTGGTGTCCGCCGGCCCTGCGGCCGCTCCGTCGTCGCTGCGGGAGGAGTTCCCCGGCGAAGTGGAGATGAGCCTGGTGGACCATCTCGAGGAGCTGCGCCGCCGCGTGTTGCGCAGCCTGCTGGCGGTGGTGATCGCGGCGGCGGCCTGCCTGGCCTTCGTGCGGCCCCTGGTGAAGCTGCTGGAGATGCCCGCCCAGGGTGTCCGCTTCCTGCAGCTGGCCCCGGGTGAGTTCCTGTTCGTGTCCTTCAAGGTGGCTGGCTATGCCGGCCTGACCCTGGCCCTGCCCTGGCTGTTGTTCGAGGGCCTGGCCTTCGTGTTGCCCGGGCTCAGCCGCCGTGAGCGGCGCCTGGTGGCTCCGGCCGTGGCCGGCTCCACCGTGCTGTTTGCCGCCGGCCTGGCCTTCGCCTGGTGGGCCCTGGTGCCGGCCGCCCTGCGGTTCCTGGTCAGCTACGGCGCCGATGTGGTCGAACCGCTCTGGTCGATCGAGCGCTACCTGGATTTCGTGCTGCTGCTGATGCTGGCCACCGCCCTGACCTTCCAGCTGCCGGTGCTGCAGCTGCTGCTGGGAGCCCTGGGCCTGATCGATGCCCGCACCATGCTCGGGGCCTGGCGCTGGGTGATTCTGATCAGCGCCCTGGCCGGCGCCGTGCTGACCCCTTCCACCGATCCGGTGACGATGCTGCTGCTCGGCGGCGCGATCACGGCCCTCTATCTGATCGGTGTGGGGCTGGTGGCCCTGAGCCAGGGGCTGCGGCCGGCGCCGACCGGCAACGCCTGAGCCGAGCGATCCGCCACCCTGCCACTCCGCCACCCTGCCACCGCGGTCAGCAGCTCGGTTGAGCCCCCTCTCCCCTTGGCCCCGCCCGCTCTGTTGTCTCGGCAGGGAGCCCAGGCTGGTCGGGCCCACCCCAGGCGAGATCCGCTTACAGCAGAAATTCGCTGGCCCGTCCGGGGGGCAGCTCCAGGGGCAGGGACAGGGCCTTGCCCAGCCGGGGCCTGTCACGGGTGGTCTCCAGCCAGTCGCGCACCTGGGCCGCGACCCCCAGTCCGTTGAGGGTGGCCACCAGCTCCTCCAGCGCTTCGGCGTAGGCCTGGGCCGTGAGCGGAAACGACTGCTGCTCGAGATAGGCCCACATCACCTGCAGGTACAGGCGACCGCGACGTTGCACCAGCTGCAGGTCGTAGGAGGCCTGCCAGCGGCGGCGCAACAGGGCCAGCACCTCCTCGCCGCAGAGAGGCCGGTCAGTGCTGGATGGTTCCCTGGCGGCCACGGCTGGACGGTGTGCTGCACAACAGCATGTTGCAGCCGGACGCGGGCGGCCGCGATCCGCGCACGGGCCGGGAACCGCAAGGTTCATAATGGGCGCCACGTTGGACCGGACTTCCGGAACGTTGCCCATGACCCAGATTCCTGCGGCCTCTTCGAGCGGTGATGTGCCCGGCATGGGTCGTCGGCAGTTCATGAATCTGCTGACCTTCGGCTCGGTCACCGGGGTGGCCCTCGGGGTGCTCTACCCCGTGGCCAACTACTTCATTCCGCCCCGGGCCGCCGGATCTGGCGGCGGCACCATCGCCAAGGATGAGCTGGGCAACAACGTCACCCTCACCGGCTGGCTGGCCACCCACAAAGAGGGGGACCGCAACCTGGTCCAGGGCCTCAAGGGAGATCCCACCTATCTGATCGTCGAAGGCCCTGAGGCCATCGGCAACTACGGCATCAACGCCATCTGCACCCACCTCGGTTGCGTGGTGCCCTGGAACAGTGGCGCCAACAAGTTCATGTGCCCCTGCCACGGCAGCCAGTACGACCCCACCGGCAAGGTGGTGCGCGGTCCGG
>CAIKWV010000009.1 GCA_903831165.1 uncultured cyanobacterium | reverse complement strand
GTGGGCCAGAAGATGCGCAAGATGTTCGCGCTCTGGACCGTCTGCTCGCTGGCGTCGCTGGCCCTGCCGGGCATGAGCGGCTTCGTCTCGGAGCTGATGGTGTTCGTCGGCTTTGCCACCAGTGAGGCCTACTCGCTCAGCTTCCGGGTGGTGATGTCGGTGCTGGCGGCGATCGGCGTGATCCTGACCCCGATCTACCTGCTATCGATGCTGCGGGAGATCTTCTTCGGCAAGGAGAACGCCGAACTGGCGGCCCACACCCAGCTGGTGGATGCGGAGCCGCGCGAGATTTACATCATCTCGGCCCTGCTGGTGCCGATCATCGGCATCGGCCTCTACCCGCGGATCATGACCGACACCTACCGGGCCTCGATCGAGGCGCTGGTGGCCCGCGAAGAGGTGGCCCTGGCCAAAGTGGAAAGCCCTCCGGGCCGGGCGGTGATGCGCCAGCTGCCGATGGGGCTGGTGCAGCCCGGCCTGCTGACGGCCCCGGCCCTGGGCTGAACGCCCAGCGTCACCGCCCCGCTGAAGAGCCGGCGGTGACGAAACTCTGCAGCCCCCCAGGGCGGCCCTTGCGCTTCGGCGCGATCTGTCTACGCTCCTGTTCCGCCCCCCTGCCCAGCCATGCGTCAGCTGAACTTCCTGCTGATCTTCAGCTTCGGTCTGGCGATGGTGATGTTCACGCTCGAGAACACCGCCGCCACCACGGTCCGCTTCCTGCCCGGCGTGAGCACCACCCTGCCCCTGGCCGCTCTGCTGCTGGTGGTGGGTGGCATCGGCGCCACGGCCGCCTGGATTTTCGCCGTCTGGAGCGGCGTGGTGAAGAAGGTGGAAACGCTGCAGGATCCAAGCGAAGTCGAGGCCCAGCAGGTGCGCATCCAGGAGCTGGAAAACGACCTGCAGCGCTATCGCGCCACCGTCGATGCCCAGCTGGGCCTACTGCCGGCCGCCGGTCAGACCTCTGGCGCCGGCGGCACTGGGGGCAGCGGCGCAGCAATGACGGTCACGGTGGACTGAAGGCGTCGACTGGCCAGGCCGGGACGCACTCGTTAGTTTGAGGCCCATAAGCCCACCCCAGCTGCCCCCGCTCCTTTTGCAGGCTTCCTTCCCGAACTCGGCCACGGCCGCCCATCGCCGGGGGCAGGATGGCTGAAGCGGGCGCCAGGCTGGCGATCCGGCTGCTGCAGGATGCGGCCGAGCGGGGCGAGATCGATCCCTGGGATGTGGATGTGATCGCCGTGATCGACGGCTTCCTCGACCAGCTGCGCCAGCGGATCGAAGCCCCCAGGCTGATGGCCCTGCAGGGGGGCAGCTATGAGCAGGACCTGGCTGAGAGCAGCGAGGCCTTCCTGGCGGCCTCGGTGCTGGTGGGACTGAAGGCGGAGGTGCTGGAGGCGGCCACCTTCCCGCCGGAGGCGATCGTGCAGGAGGCCTTCGATTTCGAGGATCCCGGCGACGTCTGGGCGGGCGAAGGCAACGGCTTCAGCCTGCCGGCCCGGCCGGAGCGCCATCTGCAGCGGCGCCTGGTGGCACCACCACCGCTGCAGCGGCCGGTGACCTTGGGGGAGCTGATCCGCCAGCTCGAGGACATCGCTGAACAGCTGGAGGCCGATGAGGGCAAGGTGCGCCAGAAGCACCGGCCCAAGCGCTACAGCGACCGGGCCGCCATGGCCCAGGTGGCGGCCCTGGCCCACCGCGAGAAACTGCCGGAGACCACCGCCGCCCTCAGCCGCTTCCTGCAGAGCTGGAGCGACAGCCAGGACTGGATCGGCTTCGATGCGCTGGTGCAGGCCTGGGGGCAGGCGGTGGACCAGGCCAGCGCCCAGGAGGAGCTGGACCAGGAC
>CAIKWV010000008.1 GCA_903831165.1 uncultured cyanobacterium | reverse complement strand
GGATCAGGCCACCGGTGGCCACTCCCAAGAGCAAGGGGCCGGCGATCGAGCCGAAATTGCCGATGCCTTCGGGCAGCAAGCCCCAGGCGATATAGGAACTGAAGGTGTCCTTGAGGCTTCGCTGACGGCCAAAGTGCAAATTGAGGATGACCTGCCCCTGCTGACTACGGACTTTATCCTGATTAAAGAGGCGAGGCACAAGCACCTCTGGAATCACCGTCAGGCTTTCGCCGCCCAAGGTTGGTGTGCCGCGGGAGAGCGATTGCTCGACATAAAGAAGGTTCTGGAGATTGTTGAGGCGGCTGCTGAACAGGCCACGGTCTGAGGTCTTTTTCTCGGTCTTGACTGGGGTAAGACTGGCCTCGATCCACTCCTGGGCGAGGGTGATCGGATTGCTGGGCGGGGTCAGGCCGCTGCCGCTCCAATAGCGTTCCCTGAGTACGTATTTACCCTGCTGCAAAAAAGCAAACATCAGCAGCAAGCTCAGAGTGATCGCCAACGCCTGCCGGGCGCGACCCAGCCAAAGTCCCAGCATCAACGCCAACAGCGGCGCCTGAACCGCGGAAAGCAGCAAGGAAGACAGGCCACCACTGAGCATCGCCACAACCAACCCGAACCACAGCCACCGGCTTTGGAGACTGCCTCTGGACCACTCGTAACTGCCAAGGAAACAGCCGACCACGGACGCCAGCCCCGAGGCGGTGCGGATCGGGCTGATGAGAACGCGACCAAAATCCCCAAAGACCTCCCAGAACTCGGACTGATTCAACAGAAAGCTGAGCACCAGGGTTAAAACAAGTAGCCCGTGGGGGATGCGGCCCACCCCGCTACTGACAAACGAAAACAAGGAGCCGCGGCGAAACTGGGCCCAAGCCCTGGGGATCGCCAGCCAACCGACCCAGAGCGCTGAAAACCAGAGCAGCAAAGGCAGGGTGCAGCGCTCGAGCAGGGCTGGGGTGATCTCGACCCGCCAGTCAGCAACAACCTTGGGGAAGACAAGCGGCAGCACATAGACAACGATCTGCACCAACACGTACAGGGGCAGGACGGGCAGAACAGCGTCATCGCGCTTCTGCCAGGCCTGAACGATCAACAGGCCAGGAATGACGGCCCCCAGAAAGGGAAGCAGACGTTCGGGAAAGGCAAACAGCAGCCAGGCCGAGAGGGCCAGCGCCAGCAGGCAGAGCCAGGGAAACACCTGGGCGGCCAAGGTGCGGTAGCCCTGGGAAAGGCTGAACGTGTCAAGCCGCTGAAGGGCGGCGCCGCGGACCGTGGGAACCCTGGGACTGGGAAGGCTGGCCGTCATGGCTGGAGGCAACGGCGGAAGAACTGCACCAGGATCCTCGCCTGGGCGGCGGCGGTATGGGGGGCAAAAGCCAGCGGATCCAGCGGAAGAGCCTGGGCATGCTGACCCGAGGCCAACCAGGCAGCGGAGATGCGCTGGGCAAGATCGGTAGTCGAATCCTGCTCCGAGAACGGCACCACGACGCCGCCACCACAGCTTTTGATCATGTCGACCACGGCGCTTTGGCGGTGCATCAGGGCCAGCAGCGGCCGGCCGGCCAGCAGGTAGGGAGCCAGCTTGGAGGCGGTGTAGCCAGGATCGTTGGAGCCGACCACCAGCAAGGCATCGGCGGCTTTCAGGCTGGCCAGGGTGAGGGAAAGGGGCTGGCGGTCGGTGATCTCCTGGACATTGGCCTGCAGGCCATGGCGGGCTGCCAAGGGAGCAATGGTGGGCTCCCCCTGGCCGGCGGGGGCATAGGAGGTGCCGAGGAAATGGAGCCGCAGACGCTTCAGCAGATCAGCCGGGGCGTCGGTCGCCAGGGCGTGGAACAGGCCATCGAGGGC
>CAIKWV010000007.1 GCA_903831165.1 uncultured cyanobacterium | reverse complement strand
TGCTACAGGAGTTCCAGGACGACCTGCTGGCGATGGCCCAGGCCCGACATGCCGAACCCTTGGTGGGCCAGGTGTTGCCCGGGGTGATCAGCGGCGTGCAGAGCTACGGCTTCTTCGTTGAGGTGCCCCCCTCCAACGTTGAGGGTCTGGTGCATGTCAGCTCCCTCAAGGACGACTGGTACGAGTACCGCTCCCGGCTGAATCGCCTGGTGGGGCGCAAATTCCGCCGCACCTTCATGGTCGGCGACAGCGTCGAGGTGGAAATCCAGAAGGTGGATGCCCTGCGTCACCAGATCGATCTGGCGGTGGTGCTGCCGGAAGCCGGCGAGGACGAGCTGGAGTTGCCAGCCGCAGGCGAGGCGGACCGAGCGCCCTGATGCGCCAGACCGATCCCGTCGTCCTGGCCGTGTCCGGGGCCTCCGCCCAACCCCTGGCCGAGCGGGCACTGCAGTTGTTGCTGGGGGCCGATCACCGGGTCGAGATGGTCACCAGCCGGGGGGCCATCGGCGTCTGGCAGGCCGAGCTGGGCCTGCGGGTGCCCTCGGAACCAGAGGCCCAGGAACAGTTCTGGCGGCAGCGCTGCGGCTGCGACAGCGGTCAGCTGCGCTGCCTTCGCTGGAATGACCAGGCCGCCGCCATCGCCAGTGGCAGCTACTCCACCTTGGGGATGGTGATCCTGCCCGCCAGCATGGGCACGGTCGGGCGCATCGCCTCGGGGGTGGCCCTTGATCTGATCGAACGGGCGGCGGATGTGCATCTCAAGGAGCGCCGCCCCCTGGTGATCGCCCCCCGCGAACTGCCGTGGAACCTGGTGCACCTGCGCAACCTCACCACCCTGGCCGAAGCCGGAGCCCGGATTGCCCCACCGGTGCCGGCCTGGTACCACCAGCCGCGCACGATCGAGGAGATGGTGGACTTCCTGGTGATCCGGGTGTTCGACAGCCTCGGCCTCGAACTCGGCCAGCTCAACCGTTGGCAGGGCGCGCCCGCGCGGCCATCCTCAACCTGAGTCTCTTCACCCCCTGTTCGTTCTGGCGCTGTTCCGTCGCCTGCTGTTGTTCCCCGTGCTGTCGCCCCTGGTGGTGGCCCTGCTGCTGGCGGCCCTCAACCCGCGACCGGCTCTGTCCCTGCGGCTGCTGATCTGGCGCAGTCCCGAACTGCCGATCGGGCTCTGGCTCGGGGCCGGAGCCGGCGGTGGCGCCCTGCTCAGTGCCTCGGCCACGGCCCTGGCCCTGCGGCAGGGCCGGGCGAACCAGCGGCGGCGCGGCAGGGGGGAGCGGCAGGACACAGCAGCGGATGCCAGGTCGGAACCCTGGTCCGAATCCTGGCAGGAGCAAGCCGTCCCTCCTCCGAGGGCCAGCTGGTTCCATCGCCCGGCCCAGGACCGCTCGCCAGAAGCCGCCGAAGCCCCACCCCACGCTGACGCCCGGCGCTCCAGCGCTGGCAGCGCCGGGCCCGAGCGCGCGCCGGGGGAGCCTGCGCCGACGGTGTCGGTGCCCTTTCGGGTGTTGCACCGCCCCAGCACCAGGCCAGTGGAAGCCCAACCCGGGAGCCAGGCCCACGCCGAAGCGGCCGCGCCGTTCGTCGCCCGGGCCGAACGGGAGATGGTGGTCGTCGATGACGACTGGGCTCAGAACGAGGGCGATGACTGGTGAGCGGCGATCCGAGGCAGCAATCAAAAGCGGGGGGTGTGAAGTCCCTAAAGTTGCGCCAGCACCCACGCATGAGCCTCCACCGGTGACCGACTCCGCCCGTCCCGCTCCCGAACCAGCCCAGGCCGGTGCAGCCGCAGCCCCGGCGGCCAAGGCCAAACCACCGGCACCCGAAGATCGCCCCTTCGAGGAGTTTGTGCCCGAGCTGCTGCTGCCAGCCCTGAGCAAGGAAGTCGAGGCCTATGGCGGACCGGCGCCGCTGCTGAGCTTTGAACAGGGACCGATGCCCGTGGTCGGCAGTCCCTGCTGGCTGGTCAAGGGTTCCCTGCCGGGCGAACGGCGCTTCTGGCTCTGCTTCACCGCAGCCGACCTCAGTTCGGCCAAGACGATCGCCGTCAGCGAAGGGGGCGGAGAACCCAGCCTGCTGGAGTCCTTCCTGATTGACGAGAAGAAGATCACCCTGGCCCTGATCGTCTCGCGGCTGGTGCAGCGTCTCAACGGCCAGAAATGGCTGGGGCCCAACTGAGGGATCCGGCGGCCCCACGCCTGGCGCCGCTTCACAACCCGACCCGGGCGGGTCCTGTCCCGCCTACGATGGCTTCACATGCCGTCAGAAGCGCCGCGCGATGGTTCCTCCCGCCGCCACAGCCAGCCCCGCTGCCAACCAGGCCATCCCTCACCTGGGCACACCGGACGCTCCCGCCGTCAAGGATCCGGTCAAGGACACAATCCTGACGCCGAGGTTCTACACCACGGATTTCGAGGCCATGGCGGCCATGGATCTGCGGCCGAATGAGGCGGAGCTGGAGGCGATCTGCGAAGAGTTCCGCAAGGATTACAACCGCCACCACTTCGTCCGCAACGAAGCCTTTGAAGGTGCTGCCGACAAGCTTGATCCCGAAACCCGCAAGGTGTTCATCGAGTTTCTGGAGCAGAGCTGCACCTCCGAGTTCTCGGGATTCCTGCTCTACAAAGAACTCAGCCGCCGCATCAAGGAGAAAAACCCGCTGCTGGCCGAGTGCTTTGCCCACATGGCCCGCGATGAGGCCCGCCATGCCGGCTTCCTGAACAAATCGATGGCCGATTTCGGGCTGCAGCTGGATCTGGGCTTTCTGACCGCCAACAAGGCCTACACGTTCTTCAAGCCCAAGTTCATCTTCTACGCCACCTATCTTTCCGAAAAAATCGGCTACTGGCGTTACATCGCTATTTTCCGCCACCTCGAGAAGCATCCCGAAAGCAAAATTTATCCCATCTTCGATCTCTTCGAGAACTGGTGTCAGGACGAAAATCGTCATGGCGATTTCTTCGACGCTCTGATGAAGGCCCAGCCCGACTCCGTGCGTGGCTTCACCGCCCGTCTCTGGTGCCGCTTCTTCCTGCTGGCCGTCTTCGCCACCATGTATGTGCGCGACGTGGCCCGCAAAGAGTTCTACGAGGCCCTCGGTCTTGATGCTCGCGACTACGACAAATACGTGATCGCCAAGACCAACGAAACCTCAGCCCGCGTGTTCCCTGTCGTGCTGGATGTCAACAATCCCAAGTTCTGGCAACGGCTGGAGCGACTGGTGGACAACAACGCCGCCCTCAGTGCCGCCGACGCCTCCGGCGCTCCTGCTCCGCTGCGCACCCTGCGCAAGCTGCCTTGGTGGGCCGCCAACGGACTGGAAATGGCCAAGCTGTTCCTGATGGCACCGATCCGCAGCGAAAAGTTCCAACCGGCCATCCGCTGAATCCGGGCCCTGGCTGAAATGTCCCTTCAGGGATGTGCGCACGGGACTTCACTTCGGCGTCGGATAACACGGTTGAGGGAATCAGGAGACGGGGTGGGGACAGATTCCACTCCTCCTGAATCAGGTTTTTCCGCATCAGAGTCTGCTGTTCAGGTTTACACCTGCCCCACTGATCGACAATCTTCAGATAACTTGGATTGAACCCAATGCTGCGGGACCAGCCAACAGCTGTTCTGATCATCGGGGTTGATCTCGATCGGCTCGACCGGATGTCCGTTTCTCAGGCTGCCTCCAGACCAGCTACCGGCCCCTGTTGATCTGGCTTCGGCCCCCTCCCACACTCTCTGCCCCGATCCCTTGACCCAGGCTCCCCTGTTCACCGCAACGCCAAGCTCGATGGAGCTTCACGCAGGCCAATGGCGCGGACGGCTGGAATCGCTGCTCGGCCACGGTCAGGCCGCCGGGGCTGATCTGGTGGAGGTGTTCATCGAGCGCACCGACCACCTCGGGGTGCTGGCCGAGCAGGACACGATCACCAACGTCAGCCCCTCCTTCGGCATGGGTGCCGGCATCCGGGTGTTTCTGGGCCATCGCGATGGCTTCGTCTCCACCAACGATCTCAGCGACACCGGCCTGCTGGCCGCCCTTGATCAGGCCCTGGCCATGCTGGGCCTGCAGCGTTCGGCCCCAGGCACCAGCTCCTTCGACGGCCTGCCGGCTCTGCGGGATTTCGCCACGGCCAAGCGCGCCTGGCTCAGCCAGGTGCCTTCCCTGTCCGAAACAACCGAAGCCCTGCTGCGGGGCACCGACCAGTTAAACCGCCATGGCCAGCATCTGCAATCGCGCCGCGGCAGCTATGGCCGCGACTGGCAATCGGTGCTGGTGGCCGCCAGCGACGGCACCTATGCCCACGACATCCGCCTGCATCAGACCCTGGGACTGAATGTGCTGGCCGCTGATGGGGAGCACCGCTCCAGCGTCGGCCGCCGCTACGGCACCACCGACAACCCCGACGATCTGCGCCAGTGGGATGCGGAGGCGGCGGCCCTGGATCTTTGCCAGAGCTCCGGCCGCATGCTCTACGCCGACTACGTCGAGGCCGGCCAGTTTCCCGTGGTGCTGGCCAATCGCTTCGGTGGCGTGATCTTCCACGAGGCCTGCGGCCATCTCCTGGAAACCACCCAGCTAGAGCGGGGCACCACACCCTTTGCCGAGCTGGTCGACCAGCCGATCGCCCACGCGGCCGTCACCGCGATTGATGAGGGACTGACCGGTGGGGCCTTCGGATCGATCGCCATGGACGACGAGGGCATGGAATCCGAGCGCACCGTGCTGATTGAGAACGGGGTGCTCAAACGTTTTCTCAGCGACCGGGCCGGCGAACTGCGCACCGGCCATGCCCGCACCGGCAGCGGCCGCCGCCAAGGGCACACCTTCGCCGCCGCCAGCCGCATGCGCAACACCTTCATTGCCGCCGGCCCCCACAGCCCCGAAGAGCTGATCGCCTCGATCGACCACGGGCTGTACTGCAAGGCCATGGGGGGTGGCAGCGTCGGCCCCACCGGCCAGTTCAACTTCGCCGTGGAAGAGGGTTACCGCATCGAAAACGGCCAGCTGGGCAAGCCGGTCAAAGGGGCCACCCTGATCGGCGAGGCCAAGGACGTGATGCCGCGCATCTCCATGTGCGCCAACGATCTCGAACTGGCGGCCGGCTTCTGCGGCTCCGTCAGCGGCAGCATTTTCGTGACGGTGGGGCAACCCCACATCAAGGTGGATTCGATCACCGTGGGGGGACGCTGAAGATGGCGAACGATCTCAACGCGCCCGCCCTGCGCAACCGCCTGGAGCAGCTGGCCCGCCGCGAGGGCATCGGCCGCTGGGACCTGGGGGCCGCCTGCAGCACCGACACCTCCGTGCAGGTGGATCGGGGAGAAGCCAAGCAGCTCAAAGGCGCCCAGCGCCGCTCGATCACCGTGCGGGTCTGGAACGAAGCCGGCCTGGTCGGTGTCACCAGCACCTCCGATCTCTCCGATGAGGGACTGGCCAAGGCCCTGGTGGGCGCCCATGACGCCAGTGCCTTCGGCAACAAAAGCGACACGCCCGCCTTCTCGCCCCTGGCCACAGCGCCGCTGGTGACCCTGGATCAGCCCCTGCGCGAGCAGCGCACGATCTTGGAGCTGCTCGAAACCCTCAAGGAGGCGGAGCGCGATCTGCTCGGTCGCCATGGCGCCATCGCCACCGTTCCCTACAACGGCCTGGCCCAGCGCAGCAGTGAGCGCATCTATCTCAACAGCGACGGCGCCTGCCGCCAGCAACAGCTGACCACGGCCAGCCTCTATCTCTATGCCAGGGCCGAGGAGACCGGCCGCAAACCGCGCAGCAGCGGGGCCGTTCGTGTGGCCTATGGCGCCGATGATCTCGACATTGCCGGTTGCATCAGCGAGGCGGCGGACCGCACCATCGCCCATCTCGACTACGAGCCGATCAACACCGGTCACTACACCTGCGTGTTCAGCCCCGAGGCCTTCCTCGATTTGATCGGTGCCTTCAGCAGTCTGTTCAACGCCCGCGCCATCCTCGATGGCATCAGCCTCAGCCGCCGGGATTCGATCGGCGAACAGCTGGCCGTGCCGTTCCTCTCCATCCACGACAACGGCCTGCATCCGGCCAACATCGGTGCCTCCACCTTTGATGGCGAAGGCACACCGACGGCGCGGCTCTGCCTGCTGGAGGGCGGTGTGCTCCGCAACTTCCTGCACTCCGAAGCCACCGCCAGGGCCTTCGGCGTCGCCCCGACGGGCCACGCCGGCCTGGGAGCCAAGGTTTCGGTCGGGCCGGACTGGTTTGAGATCGGCCCCACCCCAGGAGTGAGTGGCGGCGAGCAGGGACTGGACCGATTCAATGCCCGTGGCCCCAATCCGGCCGGAGCCGAGGGTCTGGTGGTGATCGATTCGCTCTCCGCGTTGCATGCCGGCGTCAAAGCCTCGCAGGGTTCCTTCTCCCTGCCCTTTGATGGCTGGCTGATTCGGGGCGGTGAACAGCGCTCGATTGAGTCGGCCACCGTCGCCGGCGACATCCGCAAGGTGCTGCAGGGGATCATCGGCTTTGAGGGCGAAGCCAAGATCACCCCCAGCGGCCTCTGTCCCTGGGTGTGGATCGACAACCTCTCGATCACCGGCGAGGCCTGAAACCCGGAGCGCTGCAGCGATGAAAATCCTGTTCTGGGGCACACCGGCCTATGCCCTGGCCAGCCTGGATGCCCTGGTGGCGGCCGGCCATGAGCTGGTGGGGGTGGTGAGCCAGCCGGACCGACGACGCGGCCGGGGATCGGCGCTGATCCCTTCAGCGGTCAAGGCCCGGGCCCTGGAGCTGGGGCTGCCGGTGTTCACCCCGGAGCGCATCCGCCGCGAGCCGGCATTGCAGGGCGAACTGGCCGCTCTCGGAGCCGACGCCTACGTGGTGGTGGCCTTCGGCCAGATCCTGCCGCCCGAGGTGCTGGTCCAGCCGCCCCTGGGCTGCTGGAACGGCCATGGATCGCTCTTGCCGCGCTGGCGGGGTGCGGCACCGATCCAATGGGCTCTGCTCGAAGGGGATAGCCAGACAGGTGTGGGGATCATGGCGATGGAGGAAGGGCTCGACACCGGTCCGGTACTGCTCCAGAGGAGCCTGAAGATCGGCTTGCTGGAGAACGCCGAGCAGCTGGCCATCAGACTCGCCGAGCTCAGCAGCAGCTTGCTGGTGGAGGCCCTGCCCCGGATCGAAGCGGCCGGCCCCGGGACAGAACAACAGCGCTGGGAGCGGCTGAAGCTGATGCCCCAGAGCGACGAGGGGGTCACCTATGCCCGCATGCTCTCTCGGGACGACCGGCGGATCGACTGGCAGCAAAGCGGACTGGCCATTCACCGCCAGGTCATGGGCCTCTATCCCGGCGCCTGGACCCAATGGCGGCAACGACGCCTGCAGATCCTGGCCAGTGAACCCCTGGTGCGGCGGTTGGCCGAGCGGCTCAGCCCCGAGGGCCAAGCGGCCGCCTTGCGCCTGGGGCTGCCGAGCGGCAACGTGAGCGGCGTCGCTGATGCCAGTGACAACCAAGCGCGCCCCGCCGCTGGGCGAGTGCTGGAGGTGATCGAGGGCGTGGGACTGGTGATCTCCACCGGGGGCTGCCCCCTGTTGATCCGCACGGCCAAGCTGGAAGGACGTGGCGTCGCCTCGGGCACCAGCCTGATCCAGCAGTGCGATGCCACCATCGGCGAACAACTGGGGGAAACAGGGACGATCAGCGCCTGAACGGAGCGATCCCCGGGCCAGCCCACGCCCCGAAGCCAACCAGTCCAGACAGAATCATTAGCAAAAAGAAAGGGGCCAAGCCATGGCCCGGCATCGCAGATGCACTACTTTGCTTAATGTTGGAATGAAGACTTGTATTGTTAGGGTCCCAGGACAGTCAGTCTGTGATCTGGCTCCATTAGACAGAACTTGTTGTACTGCCCGGGGATCCGATGGGTAACGAACTGTCCTTCGTCAACGCCACAGGATCGGGCTGTCAGATCTTTCGAGAGACGACGGGTCGCTATGTGGTCAGCCACGAGCACCAGCCTCGTCAACAGCTGAAGGTGGCCACACTGGCGGGCGCCTACGCCGCCTGCCGCAACTGGGAACAGGGCCAGCCGGCCTTGGAGTGAACCTGAGGCCTTGGAAGCCAAGACCCAGACAACCACGAATCGACTGACGATGGGCATTGGGCTGAATGGAAGCCCAGTGCCCAGCAATAATCAGGCTCAGCCATGGTGTCCACACGCCCTCGGGCGGAGCGATCGAAGACAAGCGAGGAGGACCTGCAACTTGAGCGCTGTTCCGCATCGTTCCTGCCATCGATCGCCGGTTCATTGAGCCTGTTGGGGCGGCAGACAATCAGGCGCAGACCAAGCTGCACCCAGGCTCAGACATCGGGCCGACAAGGATGATGCGACCCAGGCGGCCGCCGCCCTGAAACTTGAAAGACACGCAACGCTGAGGAGCCCAAGCTGCCAATCGCAACGCAAGCCGTGGGCCACCCTCATGGGCGGGGACAGAACAGTAGCTCTAGAAAATGACTTATGAGTTCTCCGTCGACCTTAATGGATATCGAATGCTGAAAAGCGGGGACGATTGCCAGATCTTTGGCTAATATTCTCGCAACAGGTGCTCCAGAGATGCTTTCGGCCTACTCGTTCATTGTCACCATGACAGTGCTCCTTATAAACCTTATTTTTGAGGCCCTGTTTAGATGGGGGGCCTTGGACCGCTTCGGCGGGTATACCGGCGAACTGTGGGGATACGCCATCGCACTAGGAGGGTTTGCATTCAATTTTATTGCGCTAATACTGGGAATCACAGGAGTCGCAAGAACTTCTAAGAAAAGAATTCTGGGCCAGCTTGCGATATTGATGGCGATTCCCCAGCTACTTATTGAAGCTCTAGAAGTTTTCCCATTGCTTCCATGGCCATTTAATGTACTTCTATTTCATTCATAGCGCCCTTTCGGGTGGCATGGCCCAGGAGGTCCTTTGACCATTTCTTGATGGTGAATAAGAGTAGCCAGGGAATGACTACGTAGAATCTGTTTGCGAAGATTTGACAACGCAGCATGAACCGCCTTGTCCACTGAATCAGCTACTTAGCGAACGAAAGGATTTTTGTCGATTGAAGAAGTAGCTCGTGCGGTTCAGCTGGTGGCCAACATCTCTAACTCATGCCTGAAGTACATAGCGATGGATTGGCATCGTGGCAGTACATCTTAGGCAAGCGAGATAACCTCCTGGCTTGCGACAATCAGTTAACTACCGCCGCAGCTTGCGGCCGCTTCGTTTTTGACTAGAAAGAAGGCAGTTACTTCCTCCGTGGATGAGCTGGGTCATTGCTGATTGCGATTTCCGCATACAATTTTGTTAAAGGGAACCTTCTGTTCGGTCCAGGCTTATCCTGCGACAACGTCAAGTCACCGGTGCCGACCTCCTTCTCCAAAAGGCTCTGTTATGGGGAGAATCTAACGTGGCAGGTTCCCACGTGTGCGAACTTGCCAAGTGACGTTAATCTCCGGCGACGATCAGATAGGCGCACACGCCGACGTTGTTGACAATGGGTAGACGGCCTTCTGCTCTTCACCCCTGAGCTTTGGCGAGGCTGTTCCGGAATGTGGAGTCGAGCAGGAAGGGCATGGCAAATCAGGCAGCGGCCCAATCGACCAGCTGCAGCCCGGTGATGCGGCTGAACTGACGCACATTGTGGCTGACCAGCGTGACGCCAAGGGCGAGGGCGTGACAGGCGATCCACAAATCGTTGGCAAGATGGGGCTGCCACTCTTTATCAAGGACGTGGCCTGCTCGACGTAGTGGCAGCAGATGGCCTGTCCGTCGGGATAGAAAACCGACACCTGACGGGAGAGACCATCGAGCTGCAGAAGAGTGGCCTCGCGGCGCCGGCTGCCTTCCGCGCCTTGGAACAGCGTTGCCGTGTTACGCCCAGTCCGAAGTAAGGGCCCCTAAACGAGTTCATTGAAGACGGCAGTCATCGCCATGACAGGTGTCAAACCGCCGGATAGCCAGTGTCGGAAGACCACTAACATTTCGATCGAGCTGTCGAGCCCGGGCTGGACAGAACTGAGCGACCGATGCAGGCCTTGGGCCGGTGCT
>CAIKWV010000006.1 GCA_903831165.1 uncultured cyanobacterium | reverse complement strand
TAGAACCTTGCCGCCAAGCAGTACATCAAGCTCAATACTGCGGTCCCAGCTAAGAATGGCGCTTGCGTTATCAATCGGGATTAACGATAAACCGCTCACCGTTGTCGGTGGTGCCGTCTTCCCGGCAGCGCTGAAATTAAGCTTTGCAGGTTGAACAGATGTATTGAGCGCAGTGTTTAGGCTGTAAACCTCGATTTCGTAAACACCTGGAACGGTGTCCAGAATTTCATAGTCACACCTTTGCAGGTTGAATGATGTCCAGTTGTTGTTTTGCAGTCGCCATTTGAACTGGTATTGGCTGACGCCTGGTACAGGCTGCCATGAAACGATGATCTTGGAAGCAGCCCGACCGGTGGCTTCGTACAGCAGCTCTTGGGCGGTGAGGTTGATTGGCGCCGCAGGAACAACATTAAGGTTGCTGACCGTGCGGGCTTGCAGTGTGACGCCCCGCTCGATGTAGTCGTACTTGCTGGCGTTATAGGCCAGAGCTGTGATGGCATATTTGCATTGATCCTGCTCCTGGATCCCCAGCACCCGCCAGGTAGTGGTTTGGATGTTGGTGGTCTCATAGATCCAAACGCTGTTGGCATTAGGCGCCGAGCTGAACGGGTTGTCAACTGTGATGATGTTGCCAACTACAGAAGCAACAGGCCGTAGCTGAACGGTGCCATCGCTCAGAATCACCGAAAGCGTTGGCGTGTTGGTGGCGCTCAGGCCGGCGCCATCGTCCACCGTGATGGTGGTGGTGGTGGCTGCATTGATCCGCCCGCCACGCCTGGCACCAGCGCGCACGGGGTCGGCAATCGAAATGATCTGCCCGGGCCGGACCAGCACGCCGGCATCAATTGACGCCATGAAGGTGACGGTTTCGGTTGCTTCGTACTGGCTGGAATACAGCAGCCATTCCCCGATTCGATGCGCTTGCCCTCTGGATGTGCAGGCAAATGCCGTAATCTCGGATTTGATGACGCCATACTTGCTGATTGCAGCTTGATCTTCAACTACTTCGTAGGCCGTATTGCGCAGGCTCAGATCCATGTACTGGACCACCGCAACCGTGGGTCTGGTCTTCAGGCTGGAGCCGCTGTAACTGAAGCCTTCCTCTGAGACGTTGGCATAGGTAAAGAGGAAGGCCGGATCTGATGGCTTGTCCTGGCTGACTGTTAGCGCCCCGGTGCTCCAGTAGGGCATAGCCCGGAACACTGACGCGAAATCATTGATCAGCTTGTAGGCATCATCAGCTGTTTGGATGTTGACGTTACAGCTAAAGCGTGGCTCAAATCCGCCAAAGCCATCGGGCACGCTGGCGCCGCAATACTGCGAGGCCGAATAGAAAGCCCACCGGTCGAGCTGGGTGGTGTCGATGTGATCCTTAAAGCCGTAGCGTGCCGTAAGGAGATCCCACAAACACCACGCCGGATCTGAGGTCCATTGCGCAGCGCCAAAGGTGCCATCCCAGATCCCTGAATAACTGATGGCGCCGGTGGTGCTGTTGACTGTGCCATTGCTGGGTATCCGAACCTTGATGCCTTTGATCCGATAGGAGCGGCTGGGAATGTTGTTGAACTGTTCGGCATCAATGCGAACCCCAACTAGCGCCGAGTTGGGATAGGCCAGTTTGGCGTAGGTGACTTCGGTGTAGCTGCTCCAGCTGAAAGCATTGATCAGCTTGGAACTGCTACTGTCCGCAGTGACGCGGGTGACCTTGATGTCAATCGGGAAAGCGCCCGACAGGTTGACTAGGTACTGCCTCTGGTATTGCTGCCCGGTGCGGCCGCTGATCGTGTCATCAATGACCGTTGTGAAGCCGCCGCCGTTGTACTGAACCGCAATCCGAAGATTGACACTGGTGCCGTTGATGTCCCCCTGGTCGGTAAACTGCTGCAGCTGAGGCACCGTGATCGTCAGTCGTGCGGCATTGATCGAGGTGCTGGTAATTGTCCGGACAACTGGCGAGGCTTGCTGAACCGTGACGCCCACGGCAACCTCATTGGCTACATCATCAAAGCC
>CAIKWV010000005.1 GCA_903831165.1 uncultured cyanobacterium | reverse complement strand
CAAGACCGTGGCCCTAGAGCTGGAGTGGGTATTGCGCGGCTATTACGGCTTTGCGGTGGAGTCGGTGCTGCAGGTGTTCGAGCAGCTGCTCCACCACCCCTGCCTCAGCGTTGAAGCCCGGCCGGACCTGGAGCAGGCGCTGGCGGGATTGCGCTCTGGTCTTGATTTCGCCGACGCCCTGCATCACGCCAGTTGCCGCGACTGCGAGGTGATCGCCTCCTTCGATGATCGAGGTTTTGCCCGGCGCATCCGCCAGCTCAACCTGCCACCGCCGGTGGTGGTGCCAACGGCCCGATGAATGGCAAGCTTCAGGAGCCGACTGGGGTCGACCATCGGCGCAGCGGTTGCTCAATGGGGTGCCCTCCCCGCTGCCAGCAGCTCGTAGCGCTCCTTGGCAACTTGGGCTGACAATCGCATCTGCTTATCCGTGGCTTCCTGCAGCTTCAGCTCCTCGTAGCGGCGATACCAGTGGTTGATCTCTTGCTGCATCCCTTACTGAATCTCGTGGCCCGCCTTGGCGATGCGCTCCAGCCGTTTACCTTGCAGGTCCTCCAGGTGCTGGGGCAACAGGGTGGAGAACTGGCCAGTGGATTGGGGGCATCAGCCACCCAGTGGCAGATAGAGGCTGAGCGGTGTGTCCTGAAAGGACCGGAAGCCATGGCGCTCGTAGAAGTCCCTGGCCTTTGCGCCCTTGGCGTCGACGATCAGCGCATAGCCCCCAACCGATCGCTTCGCGTCGAGGCAGCGCTGCACGGCCAGGCCGAGCAGCAGGGGACCGACGCCCTGCCCCTGCCAGCGTTGATCGCGGGCCAGACGCCCCATCCGGAAACAAGTCACGGGATACGGAGGGAGTGGCCTGGCGTCGGCGGGCTGCAGATCGGCCAGCCTGATCTCCGCTGGCGCCAGGGTGTAGAAGCCGGCGATCTCTCCTGGAGCATCCGCGGACACCAGCACAAAGGTCTGGCTCACGCCGCGGCGCCTGTTCTGGTGCGCCTGCTGCTGCACGAATCGATCGAGAGCGGGGACACCACAGCAGAACGCCTTGCGGTTGTGCCGTGAGGGGTCGAGCAGCTGCTCTTCAAACACGGCTGACGCGCGTGCGGGCTTGCTCCATCGCCTGCCGCAGCGCGGGATTGGCCGTAAAGGGTTGGGCGATGGCGGCATGAAAGGCCGTGAAGTCCTGCTGCGACAGGCTGATCTGCTGCTCGCGCTGGATGGATTCGGCAGCGCGCTGCTTGGCGGCCTGTCGCACAAACGCCGCCATGCTCAGTCCTTCGATGGCGGCAGCCTGCGCGAGCAGCTGCTTGTCTGCGGCGCTGAGCTTGAGATCCAGTCGCTCGTCGACGGCCACGGCCCGCCTCCCTGCTCAATCAACCCAAGATACGGCAGAAGGCCGTACCAGGCTGCATTGAGGCTGTTTGTTCAGTGCGGCCCTGGCGCGAGCAACCAGTCGGCCCTCCGCGATCCGCGAGAGCTGGCCCCCGCGCCCTGCTGATCGGGCTCCCTGGACAGGTCGCTCTTGGTCGTGCCTAGCCGTCCCAGGTCGACCTCGATGGCCTTGATTTAGGCAGGTCACTAGGCAAGAAGCGCCTAAACCCGCTGCGGCACCAAGGGCCCAGACGATTTTCTGAACCGTAGGTCGTGGGTTCGAGTCTCGCCAGCCCCGTTGTTGAGAACTCCTGTTGCGGCAGTGGATCTAGAGGATCCGGATGGTGATGCTGGGCGGCGAAGGCAGCCCCTTCTCGTTCTGCCAACCTTGGCCCCGGTAGACCGTGCCAGCGGCCGAGCGGGCATCGCGTTCAGGTAGCCGCCCAGCCGGCCGCTCCCAGGGGAGACAGGGGGTGGCACTGGTGAAGCAGGGGAATGCGGCCCCGTTCCGGCCGCGGCTGCCGCCCTGGCGATCCGCCCGGAGCGGCGTCCTCCTCTTCCCGATCCGTCCCTGTGCCCGCTGCCCATGGCCGCCGCCTCCCCGTCCCGTTCCGCCGTCGAGGCTGGCCGAAGCCGCCCGGCAGCCGCCGGAGCTCCACCGTCCGCCAGGGTCACGCCGGAGCAGAAGCTCGTTGAAGCCGTGATCGAGCTGATGGAGGCTGGCACCACCCCCTGGCGCCGTCCCTGGGAGGGCCTGGCCGGGGGGCATCACGTCAATCTCCTGTCCGGCCGGCGCTATCGCGGGGCCAATCCGGTGCTGCTCACGTTTGGCATGCATCGGCGCGGTTCGGCCCTGCCCTACTGGTGCGGCTTCGCCGAGGCCAAGGCCCGGGGCCTCGTGCCCCGCAAGGGCAGCAAGGCGGTCGCGATCGTGCGGCCCCAGGTTCAGGGCCGCTCCAGACCCACGGAATCCAGCCCGACCGCGCACGGCCAGCCCAGCCCCGGCAGCGCTGAGTCGGCCAGCGCCCCGGAGGCGGGGGAACAGGGGGCTGGCGCTCAGGAGCGCACCTGGATCCGCTACAAGCCGCTGCCGCTCTTCAATGCCGCTGATCTGGTCGGCCCCGGGCTGGAGGAGCTGATCGAGCGGCGCCGCTTCAGCGAAGGATTGGAGCGCCGATCCGAGCCCGAGCGCCTGGCCGCCGCCGAGGCGGTGCTGGGGGCCTGGCCGGTGCCGGTGAGCCAGGGCGGGGATCGGGCCTGCTACTGGCCCGAGGCCGATCGCATCCAGTTGCCGGATCGCTGTGCCTTCCACTCCGCAGCGGCCTTTTACGCCACCTGGGCCCATGAAGGCATCCACAGCACTGGCCATCCCCAGCGGCTGAGCCGCGATCTGGGCGGCGGCTTCGGCTCCGAGGCCTATGCCCGCGAAGAACTGGTGGCGGAGCTGGGAGCTGTGCTGCTGGGCGACCGCCTCGAGATCGGCAGCGACAGCGCCAATCACGCCGCCTATCTGGCTCACTGGGTGCAGTTGCTGCGCCAGTCCCCGCGCCTGTTGTTCCAGGTGCTCAGCGAGGCCCGCCGGGCCGCGGATCTGATCTGCCCGGAGGCCGTGGAGACGGACGCCGTTGGGGCCTGAGGTCCGGGCCAGGAACCTGGGGCTCGGTTCCGACCGGCGCTGGGCATGGGCCGCGGATCTGCTGGCAGCGATGCGCCGCCCTTCGGTCGCCTGCGCTACCAGTAGCGCCCTGGTCATTGGGCCCTCTGCCGCTAGCGTGCAAACCAGTCGCCCGAACCCGGATGACCCAGCTCCACGATCTGCGGCTGCGGCTGCTGGTGCAACAGGAAAGCGAGCGCATCGCCGACAGCCAGCCCGATGAGTTGGATCTGTCGGTGGTGCAGGCCCGCTGCCTCTGCTGGCTGGCCCTGCTGGCCGAAGCCCATGAGGAGCAGGCCACCGATGCCGAACGGCGCGGCGATGTGGAGCAGGCCATGGGCTGGTTCGCCGATTCGATGCGGCTACGCGATGTGATCAACGTGGTCAGCTCGATCGAGATCCCCCTGCCGGCCGCCATCGACAAGGACGAATCCGGCGGCGAGGAACTCCCCGACGACGATTGCTGGCAGGGTCCCCTGGTTGCCTGAAGCTGATGGGACGGGGATTGCTGCAGGTGGCCGGGTGCGGTCCTGGCCGCTTGGCCCTCTGCTGGCCTCGCCGCAATGCCATGATGGGGTTTGACGAGCGTTTAGGGATTCGGTGCCTGAAGAGCCCTGCCAATGCCCTGACTGCCAGCGCTTCTATCGGGAACACGACCGACTGATCCGCGAAAACCCCAGCCTGCGGCAGCAGCAGGAGTTGAACTGGGCTGCTCTTCAGTCGTTTCGCACCCTTGCCGGTCGCGTGCTTGAGGAGCTGCAGAAGCAGCATGGCGATGCGGATGCTCCTTCCCAGGCTGGCCATGGAGCCCCACTCCCCTCGGCAGAGCCCAGCAGCCGTGGGGCCGTGGCCGACAACGACGCCGAAGGGGATGCGGTCCATCAGGCGATGGCCGATCTGGAAAATATCAACGCCCACCTCTTCTCGATCGAGGCCCTGATGGAGCGCATCTTTGATGTGCGGGTGCCCGACGAAGTGGAGCAGACCTTCCGCGAGGTCGCCGGTGAGCTGGCCCCCGATCCCCTCAATGCCGATCGTCTGCGCCTGAACCGCCTGCTGCACCAAACCCCGGACCTGCCGGATCACCGGGCCTGAGCCCGGATTGACCTCAGGTCTGCGACCGCCTGGAATTCGCGGCTTCAGCCTGTGAGTCCCCGCTGGGAAGGGCCTCAGAGGCGTTGTTTCTGGATCTGAGGCTCAAGATCCTGCTAGCTGCGGTTGCCAAGCTCGCCCTCGCTTGATCCCCCAGCCAGCCCGCTGAGCGGACCGGTGGGGATGAATCAAGGCCCGCTCCTGGGCTCGTCTCAGTCGAGTTCGCAGGTGATCGTCACCGGGAAGGGATCGGCCTGCCAGATGCGGGAGGCGTACTCCCGGATCGAGCGATCGGAGGAGAACATGCCGCTGCGGGCGGTGTTCAGCAGCGACATGCGATTCCAGTGCTCGCGATTGGCCCAGGCCTGATCGACTGCATCCTGCGTCGCCATGTAGGACTCGAAGTCGGCCAGGGCGAAGTAGGGATCGCGGCCGGTGAGATTTTCCAGCAGGGGCCGGAACAGGTCGCCATCGCCGTTGCTGAAGTGTCCCTGTTCGATCAGACGCAGCACCTCGGGCAATTCCGGCACGGTGGCGATCAGTTCCCAGGGGCGATAGGTTTGGCGCAGGGCGTTGAGTTCCTCGGTGGTTTTGCCGCACAGGAAGAAGTTCTCGGCGCCCCCCTGTTCGCGGATCTCGACATTGGCGCCATCGAGAGTACCGATGGTGAGTGCACCATTCATGGCGAACTTCATGTTGCCGGTGCCAGAGGCCTCGAGGCCGGCGGTGGAGATCTGCTCCGATAGATCGGCGGCGGGATAGACCCGTTCGCCCAGTTTGACGTTGTAATCCGGCAGGAACACCACCCGCAGACGCCCCTCCATGTCCGGATCGGCGTTGATCGTGTCGGCGATGCCGTTGAGGAAGCGAATAATAAGTTTGGCCATGTAATAGCCCGGCGCCGCCTTGCCGCCGAAGATCACCGTGCGTGGCGCCATGCCCTCGGTGAGACCGTTCTTGATGCGCAGGTAGCGGGCCACCACCTGCAGGGCATTGAGATGCTGGCGCTTGTATTCATGGATGCGCTTCACCTGCACATCGAAGATCGAAGCCGGATCGACCAGCACGCCGGTATGGCGATGGATGTACTGGGTGAGATGGCGTTTCACCGACAGCTTGGTGGCACCCCAGCGTTCCAGGAAGCCTTGGTCGCCGGCGTGCTGTTCGAGTTGCCTGAGCTGGTCAAGATCGCTGACCCAGCCTTCGCCGATCGTTTCGTTCAGCAGATTGGAGAGCTGGGGATTGGCCAGGGCCACCCAGCGCCTGGGGGTGACGCCATTGGTGACATTGGTGAACTTCTCCGGCCAGAGGGCGGCGAATTCCGGGAACAGATCCTGTTGGACCAGTCGGCTGTGCAAAGCGGCGACGCCATTGACATGGTGGGCTGCCACCGTGGCCAGGTGGGCCATGCGCACCGCCTTGGAGCCCTCGTCGTCGATGATCGACAGCTTGCGCAGGACCTGGTCGTTGCCGGGATATTTGAGCCTCACCTGCTGCAGGAAGCGGCGGTTGATCTCATAGATCAACTCCAGATGCCGTGGCAGCAGGGAGCCGAACAGATTCAGCCCCCACTTCTCCAGAGCTTCGGGCAGCAGGGTGTGGTTGGTGTAAGAGAGCGAGCGGCTGGTGATGTCCCAGGCTTCGGCCCATTCCAGGTGTTTGTCATCCAGCAGCAGCCGCATCAGCTCGGCCACGGCGATCGCCGGGTGGGTGTCATTGAGCTGCACAGCCCAGTGATTCGGGAACTCGCTGATCGGGATGCCGCGCATGTCGAGGCTGCGGATCATGTCCTGCAGCGAGCAGCTGACGAAGAAGTGCTGCTGCTTCAGTCGCAGCTTGCGACCTTCGTCGGTGCCGTCATTGGGGTAGAGCACCTTGGAGAGGGTCTCGGAACCCACCTTTTCTTCGACGGCGCCGTAGTAATCGCCGCTGTTGAAGGCATAAAAGTCAAAACTTTCCGTGGCATCGGCCCGCCATAGCCGCAGCCGATCGCAGGT
>CAIKWV010000004.1 GCA_903831165.1 uncultured cyanobacterium | reverse complement strand
TGGAACTGCTCTTCTGTGGCGCTCTGACCGGGTGCCGCATCATTGTTCCATCCGTTTCAGACCACCCCCCATGGGCGTCAACTCCATCACCCTCGTCGGCCGGGCCGGCCGCGATCCCGAGGTCCGCTACTTCGAATCCGGCAGCATGGTCGCCAACCTCACCCTGGCCGTGAACCGCCGCAGCTCGGGCGACGAACCCGACTGGTTCAACCTCGAGATCTGGGGCAAGCAGGCCCAGGTCGCCGCCGACTACGTCCGCAAGGGCTCCCTGGTGGGCATCATCGGCTCCTTCAAGCTCGATCGCTGGACGGATCGCGCCAGCGGTGAAGAGCGCAGCAAGCCCGTGATCCGCGTGGATCGCCTGGAGCTGCTGGGCAGCAAGCGCGACGGCGAGGCCGGCGGCAGCTTTGGTGGCGGCGGCGGCTACGGGGGCGGCGAGCCCAGCGAGGAGGACGTGCCGTTCTGAACCGGGCGGCAACGCCGAGACTCGAGGGCTTGTGCCACTCGCTCAGCCGGGTTATCAAGTGGCACGAAGCCAGCCGAGGCGCCCTCCAGGGGGCGCCTTTTTGCTGTCGGGGCAGGCTGCCTCCCGGCCAGGCGGAGCGTTCAGCCCCAGGCACACGTCCGCTGCGCTCAAGGGTGAGTCAGGGGGCTCTCAATCCGCCGACTGCCGCCGCCGCCAGATCCGCAGACCCAGCCAGGCCACAAACGCCAGGATCACCAACAGCAGCAGCTTGTTGACGATCCCCTCCACCGGCTTGATCGCCGCCAGCACCCGGCTCCAGTTGCTGCCCAGGGCCCAGCCGGCTCCGGTCAGCGCCGCGGTCCAGATCAGGCTGCCGGCGGTGGTCCAGAACAGGAACGAACCAAAGGGCATCAGCTCGATGCCCGCCGGCACCGAGATCAGAGTGCGGATGGCGGGGATCAACCGGCCCCAGAACACCACCGCCGCGCCGTGGCGCTGAAACCAGCGGCGGGAATTGGCCAGCTCGTCGGTGGAGACCCCCAGCCAGCGGCCATGGCGGCTGACCCACTGCTGCAGGCGTTCCTCATTGACCAGGCGCCCGACCCCGTACCAGGGCAACGCGCCCACCACGGTGCCCAGCAGGCCCGCCAGCACCACGAGCACCACGTTGAGCTTGCCTTGGCCCACATAGAAGCCGGCCAGGGGCATGATCAGCTCCGACGGGATCGGCGGGATCACGTTCTCCAGCACCATGGCGCCAAAGATGCCCAGGTAGCCCCACTGCTCCACCAGCCCCTCGACGAGGGTGTTCAGCGAGCTCAGCATTGACATGGCGGGCCGGCAAAGAGGAATCGTCCAGGGCGTGAGCGTAGGAGTGGTCCCGGCCGCCGCTCAGCCTGCGGCGTCCACCACCCGCAGCACATCCAGCTTGACCAACCAGACCAGGGCGCGGAAGACCAGGGGTTGACGGTTCCTGGGAACCGAATCAAGGAGGTCGCGAGCCGAGCAGGGGCCCTGGCTGGCTGCCCGCAGCACCTGCTCCAGCTCAGCGGTCTTGGGCAGCACCGGTTGGGCGTAGGAGACCATTTTGAGGCGCAGCAGGTCCTGCAGACGCTGCAACGCCGCCGGCAGATCCGGCGCTGAAAGGCTCAGCCGCGTCGACAGCCCGAGGGTGCTGGTGGAGTAACAGGCGAAGGCCTCATAGGGATCCAGGCGGCCCGGCCATTTCTGAGCCTCCGACGGGAGTTCGGGACTGCAGGTGCGGATCTCATTGAGCTCTGCCCACAACTCCTGATAGCGAGGGAAGATCACCTTCCAGTCGAAGTTGCTGCGAATGCGCCGTCGGCCCTCCTCTCCCATGCGGCGACGCAACTCCGCCGAGCTGAACAACTGGGAGAAGGCCCTGACCGTGGCCTGCACATCGACGGCGACGAAGGAACAGCTGAAGCCGCAATATTGGTCATAGCTATCAATACCGAGCGCATGGCGAGTGGCAAGATCGCCACCCAGACCTCCCTGGGCCATCAGGGTGGGAATGCGGAAGCCATCGATGCCATCGCGCACGGTGTCTTTGTAGCCGTCCCAGTCACTCACCACCACCGGTAATCCGGCGGCCATCGCCTCCAAGGGGGTGATGCCGAACGTCTCCTGAATGTTGTCGGACAGGGAGCAGAACACATCCGCACCGGCCCAGGCCCGGTTGCGTTGCTCGGGGTCACGGCCATCCAGGCCGACCACCGTGACGCTGGGACACGCCAGAGCGGCGGCATCGGCATAGGCGTCACGGATGAAGTCACTGGCATGCCAACCGCATTCGACCAGCACCACCTTGACCCCGGCCTCCTGGGCGGAGCGCTCCAGGGCCTGATACATCGCCAGGGGGTGAGCTTTGGCATGGAAAGCCAAACGACCCATGAACATCACCACCAGGGCATCGTCATCGGCACCGAGATTCAGGCGCGCCGCATGACGATCTGCCGCTGAAAACTGAAAATTATCCCCATGGATGCCCAGAGGTATCACCGGCATCTGGGGGAGGGTCACCCTGGTGCTGCCGAGCCGCTCACGCAGATAGGATTCCTGCACGGCCAGCACATGTTCCAGGCTGTCCCGCACCGCTTCGCTGGTACAGATCACCGCATCCCAGGGGTGCACGGGGGCGGTATGCAACCCGACAATGGCATCCATCACCCGCTCCGAACAGGTGGTATGCGTGACGCCACAGAGACTCCAGGATCGATGACCCCTGGTCGCCCGCATGAAGGCGCTTTTGCCAATGGCTGGACCGGGATAAAAAACCAAGCCGATATCAGCCAGCAGGCCCAACCCCCTGGCATCGACCACATTCAGATTCTCGGTCCGTCCGTAAGCATCGGCAATGCTCTGGAATTCGCCGAGATGCTTGACATCTTCAACCTGAATCCAAAGATCCTGGCCTCGCGTTCCTTCCAGAAACCCCCGCAGAAATGACTCACCAGCGGCATGGCGCCCCATGATCTGGCGCCCCTCGGTGGTGTAACCATCGGGGTGGAAATAAATGCATGCATTCGTAGCTGGCATCACAGAAGCTCTGGCAAACGTCGACGCGAGGGCACCCAGGACCTTGGTCCCGAGCCAGCTTGACATCCGCCGCTCCTGCAGGGCCTGGCCTGAGCCGGGGCAGCCGCGCAGCAGGGGG
>CAIKWV010000003.1 GCA_903831165.1 uncultured cyanobacterium | reverse complement strand
GATGCCTCTGCGGTGAAGGCCAGAGCACGGGCAGCTCCTGGCCATGCAACGTCGAGCCGTGCCAGGACGGATAGGGCCTGAGGAAATGCCTGCCTTCGTCGCCCAGACCGACGTCGGCGACGCGTAAGGAATGCCCCCAGGCAAGACCGCTTGGGAGCGAACCTCAGGTCATGCGACTGCAGCCCCCATCGACGGGTTGGGGCCCTGCCAGCCAGGCCCCCAACAGTGCACACGCTCAGCAGCGGCGTTGATCGCGACCAAGCAACAGCAGCGAATCCTGGGCACGGGCGACCACAACCATTCGCAATCCGGCTCACCGGACATGGACACGGACAGGCACGTCCAGGTCAGGGCAAAGAGCAGCTGGCAGCAAAAGCTGACAGCCGAGAAAGAGCGGAGCCTTGGGGATCGGCCGCAACAACCTGGCGTTCGCCAGGTCCCATCATCGGAACCGGATCCACCCTCCTGCATCGCGCCGTGGGCACGAATCCGAGCGCGAGGCACCATGCAATTTCTGCATCAGTGGCACGCCTGGCCCAGCAGGCTGTCAGGCTGGAACAGCAAGCGATGGCCTGATCATCTGTGATGCCCCAGCCCGATTGCTGCGCGCCCCCTCGACCGTGACCCCAGGCCGGGGCGATGGTCCAGTCCTCCCAGCAGGCCTGGCCGAGCAAGGACGACCGCATCCAGGGCGACTCGGGCCGAGCGATGGTGCTCGACATCTGATCAGTGTGCCCAGCACCGGCTGTCGCAATCGCCAGCCAGGGGCAGACCGCTGATGGACAACCAGAACAGCGGCTGTGGCCTGATTCTGGCCTTGATGGCGCTGGGATTGGTCGTGGCGTTCTGGCAAGTCCTGTTGTCGGGCCTGCTGGTCGTCGGAGTGATCACTCTGACCATCAAGCTGGTGGCTGCACACCGCTATGCAACCCTCAGGAGCTTGGTTTCAGCCGCCGATCAACGCTTTGCTGGTGATGTCTGTCGACTGGATGAACACTTTGCCATTGTCGAGCAGATCAGAGCCGAAGGATCAACCGCCCAGCCCCGCATCCAGATCCTCACCGCCAGGATCAGCAAGGACGGTGAAGATTTTACAACCACACGCGAGCAGCGCAGCCTGATGCCACCGGGCGATCTGAACAGCCTGGCAAGCAATCTGGCCTTTTCGCGCTTACTTCAGCAGAACGGGATTGAGATGGTGAATGACCTGTCCGTCGAAGCCAAGGCCGCCAAGGCAGCAATGACCTGCATCGCCGAACTGGAGTGGTCACGAACAGCCGCCAACAAAATGAATGGCTTGATCAGATCAGCCCACGGCACCCTCACCAAGGCCCAGGGAAATGAGCTACTGGAACCCTCGATTCCACAACTGAACCAGGCCCTGACAGCCTTCCGCTCAGAAGGACAGAAGCTGGAGAACTACCTGGATGAATGCAGCACCATGCTCCGTAAACTGGATGATTTTCTGAGCGTACCAGCAGCAATCCGGCCGATTCTCAGCTTCGATCTTGACAACTTATTTGACCCCTCACGCTTCAAGGAGCTGGAGGCCTCCTTCAAGGAGGTGGTGACGCTGAATGATGTCTTTCGTGAATTATCGCAGGATCCCTGACAGCCACGACCGGCATCCGACCAGCACCCCTTCCCCTTGCGCCAGCGGCTCAACCCTCCCCACCATCGCCAAGGACCCTTCAGGCCAAGTCCGCCCCCATGACCCTGCCGCAGCCTCTTGCCATGGCCGCAGGCGTCCAACCAGGCTGGGGCAGCCGCGTCGCTTCAGAGCCCTGATTGCTTTCGGGGCCGGTTGTGGTGATCGGATTCACCACGGCCAGGCACTGCAGCGGAACCAGCCACCCCAGGTCCGCAGATTTCAAGTGCTTCCATCGGCCCAGCCCGTGCCCTTGTCGGTGCGGATCGGATTGCAACAGCCACCGCCGTTGCGCTGACCACTGGGGCCTGATCGCCTCGGACAAGCCAGAATCGGGGCACCGGAGCTGGATCCACGCCTTCTCCCAGCACCAGCCCCTCGCCATGACCCTGCGCCACGGCTACTTCAGCGACCAGGGCTACACCTACGGCGCCTATCCGGATACCTCGCCCGAGCGGCTGGCCTTTGTCGCCCTGCTGCACAGCCAGCGCCCCCCCGATCTGGGCTCCGCCTTTCGGGTCCTGGAGCTCGGCTGCGGCCAGGGATTCGGTCTCTGCCTGCAAGCGGCCAACTATCCCCAGGCCCAGTTCACCGGTGTCGATTTCCGTGCCGAGCACATCGCCCACGGCCGTGCCCTGGCCAGTGGCGCCGAGCTGACCAATATCTCCTTTCTCGATGCCGATTTCCTCAGCCTGGCCCAGGCGCCTCCCGAAGGTTGGGGCCACTTCGATCTCGTCATTGCCCACGGGATTTACGGCTGGGTCAGCCCTGAGCTGGGCGGCTGCCTGATGGAGCTGGCGGCCGGGGCTCTGCGTCCCGGGGGGCTCTTTTATCTGTCCTACAACACCCAGCCTGGCTGGCTGGCGGGGCTGCCCTTTCAGCATGCCGTCAAGAGCTATCAGAGCCGCCTCGGAGATGGCCAGCCCAGCCTCGATGCCGCCAGGCACCTGTTCCAGCAACTGCAGGATTGCGGTTCGCCCCTGTTCCAGGCCCAGCCCGGTCTGGCCGGGCGACTGGACAGTATTCGCAGCCAGCCAGCCGCCTATCTGCTGCATGAGTACAACCATGCCCAATGGCAACCCCAGTACGCCGATCAGGTGATCCGTCAGGCGGCCGAACTGGAGTTGCTATTTCTCGGGAGTGCCTCGCTGCCCGAATCCTTCGATGGCCTGCTACCGGAAGGCTTTCGCTCCTTGCTGGCCGAGCAATCGGAGAGCGATCTGCACGAACTGGTGCGCGATCTGCTTACCAACCAGAGTTTCCGGCGTGATGTCTACGCCAAGGGTCGGGATCCTCTCTGGAACGTCTATGCCAGCGAAGCGATTCAGCGGCTCGAGGTGATCAGCCTGATCGAGGCCGACGATCTGTCATTGCCTGATGCCTTCAGCTTTCGTCTCCCCTTCGGCGAGGTGCAGGGCAATCGCGGCTGGTTTCTGGGATTGATGGACCATCTGCAGCAGGGCCCTTGCCGCCTGGGGGATCTGCACCGCGTGCCCCTGCATGGGGATTCCTCCACCCCCTTGCCGGAACTGCTGCAGAACGTGGCCCTGCTGCTGCACAAGGGCTCGATCGCCCTGCTGCCGCCAGCACGGGATCCCGAGCCCGCCCGGCGCTTCAATCGGGTGGTTGCTGCCCAGGTCGCCGCTGGCGCCCCCTATGCCGCGATCGCGCTGCCCCGCACCGGCAATCTGATGCCCCTCTCCGATCTGGATCTGCTGCTGCTGCATGCCTGGCAACGGGGCTGCCGCGGCGACGCCCTGATCGAAGCCCTCAGCGCCAACCTGCAAGCCCTCGGCCGCTCGATCCGGAAGGAAGGCCAATCGATTGAGGGCGGCGAACGTCTGGAACTGATCACGGCCCATGTCAGCCGGTTTGAGGCCAGGACCCTGCCCCTGCTGCAGCGGCTTGAGGCAGTGGCGGTCGGCGATTGACCAGCGCGATGGCTGAGCGTGTTGGCTGAAATCCCCTTCGGGGTTTCGAAACTCTTTCCCCGGCCTGCGATCCAGTCATCGATTCCGGTTCTTCAGCGAGCTGCTGTTCTCCAGGACAGGTCCACGGCTTTCGTCGGCGCCGGCCACAGGCTGGAAGCAGGGGCTGCAGGCCCTGACTGGTGAAGCAGCAATCCTTAAATCTTCAAGGCTTTTTGCGCCGATCCACCAGGTGTAAACACCCTTGAAGTTCCAACACCCCAAGTAACAACCTGACGGCTTCCCTGGGTTGCTTCGGCTCAGGATCCCTAGGGTCGCGGCACCTGATTGGTGTTGGCCTGTGACCCCTTCTCCCAGCCCCCGCGGTGAGCTCGTCACCCAACTGGCCGTGGCGGCCCTTGGCGCCGGTGTGGTCACCAGCATCGCCGTGGCCCAAGGCCAGAACCCGCTCACAGCCCTTTCGATCACCCTGTTCTCCGCCATGGCGGCGGTGCTGGTCGGACAGGTGATCTGAACCGTGCTCGGGCAAGCGTGAACGCGGCAGGGCATGCCCCCTTTGTGGGAGCGTGAACCTGCAGCTGCAGACCCTGCCGTGAGCACGCCTTTGCGCCGGCAGATGCCGGCCCTCGCCAACAAGACCTACTTCAACTACGGCGGCCAGGGGCCGTTGCCCAACGATTCCCTGGCGGCCATCAACGCCGCCTGGGCCACGATCCAGGAGCTGGGGCCGTTCAGCGGCGACGTCTGGCCCTATGTGGCCCGCACCACAGACAGCCTGCGCCAGCGACTGGCGGGCTGGTTCGGCGTGACGCCGGCCCGGGTGGCCTTCAGTGAGAACGTCACCACCGGCTGCCTGTTGCCCCTCTGGGGTCTGCCCTGGGAGGCGGGTGATCAGCTGCTGATCAGCGACGCCGAACACCCAGGCGTGGTGGCCGGCATCCGCGAACTGACCCGCCGCGAGGGACTGGAGCTGGCCGTCCTGCCGGTGATGCAGCTGCGCGGCACCGCCGAAGCGGCGGCGGACGGCGTGCTGGCGGCCCTGGAGGCGGCGCTCACGCCGCGGACGCGTCTGGTGGCGCTCTCCCACATCCTCTGGAACACCGGCCAGCTGATGCCGATCGCCGCGGTGGCCAAGCGGCTCCAGGCCCATGGCCGCCAGCCCTGGCTGCTGGTCGATGCCGCCCAGTCCCTCGGCGCCCTTGGGGTGGCGGAGGCCGCCGCCGCCGCCGACATCTACGCCTGCACCGGCCACAAGTGGTGCTGCGGTCCTGAGGGCCTCGGGGTGGTGGCCCTCTCCGAGCGCCTGCTGAAGCAGGCCCGCCCCACCCTGATCGGCTGGCGCTCCCTAGCCGACGAATCCGCTGGCACGGCG
>CAIKWV010000002.1 GCA_903831165.1 uncultured cyanobacterium | reverse complement strand
CTGTACTTCTGTTTTGCTGTTCCATCTGTTCCATCTGTTCCCTAAAGGGGTTTCATTGTTCCCTTGCTGTTCCGGGTTAGGTGGTTGCTGTTCCCTTTGGGCCATGCGGACCATGAAGCCGTAGCGGATCACCCCAGGTGCCTCCAGGTCATCCCAGCCGGCCCTGAGCCGCACGCAAGGGATCACCGATCCAACGCCTCGCTCCCGATAGGCGCCTTCGTTGGGCCTTCCTGCCGGCATTGGAAGGCCCAAGGTGTCGCGCAGCAAGTCCAGCAGTTTGCGACTGAACGTCCGTAACCCATGGCCACGGTTGTGATCTTCGCGGCCAGCCAGCCAATCCCGGTAACTGGGCAGGAGTCCGGTGGTTGCCGTTCCGCCGATCAGTCCAATGCTGGCAGGCTGTGCATCGGGATCCCAGACAAGGCACTCGTCAGCCCAGGCCGCTAGGTGGTCTGTCTGCAGGAGCACAGTGAGCTCGGCCTCTGCGCGTGCCACTGACGCCACGTTGCGGGCCAGGGCGGCGCGGGCCTCAGCCTCGGTCATCGCCAGCACCCAGACCGCGAAGCCAGGCAACTCGAGCGCCAGCTCGCCGCGCCAGCTGTCGGCTTCGCCGTCGCTTTTGTCGAGCAATGTCCGCTGGAGCGCGTCGGGAACGACCTTGCCAACGTGAAGGGATCGCCGACGGTTGATCACGGCGCCGGAGGCGTCGGATGGTCGGATGGGGCCGTTGCCTGTCAGCACCACGCCGCCTTGGAAGATAAAGCTCGCCGCCGCATGGCTGCCCTTGCGCTCGGCGCTGATCGGGTCGCCGCCGGTCATGCTTTTGAGCGTTTCGAGCGGGCCGCTGTAGAGGTGGGCTTCGGCAAACACTGCCAGCCGCTTGCCTCGGTAGCGGATCGTTTCAAAGCGACTGCTGCGGTCCTCGAGCCGCTCAAGCGTGCCTGCCTCGTGGGCATGGCTACCCACTAAGGCCACGATCAGATTGGTGATCACACTTTTGCCGGTGTTGCTGGCCCCGGTGATCTCGAGGAACTCCTTTGGCCTCAGGCCCATTAGCAGGTGCCAGAGGAAGGCACGGAACAGGGCAACGGAGGCCGGATCCCCGAGCCGATCCTCGAGGAACAGCTTGATCGCGTCGCAGCTGGCGCCGGGGTCGTAGTCGTAGGGCAGGTGCCAGGTGTTGCCGTGGGCAGGGTCGTGGGCCACCAGCTCGCGGCTGTTGAGCCGGAGGCAGCCATTGCGGAACGGCAAGAGCGTGGAATCCTGCTGCGGCGGCACCGCGCCGACACTGCGGCGGAACGCGGCCAGCAGTGAACGCACGGTATTCAGCTCCCGGTCCTTCCACCCCTGCGACGCCATGAACGCCTCAATCTCGGCCAGTAGGGCGTCGTTCCCAGCAAGTTCCTCCCATCGCCGGCCGGTCCAATGGCGCCAGCCGTTGGGTGGACTGTGATCGGCTTGCCAGTGATCGCCAATCGACGCCATGAGCCTTTGGCATCGATCGCAGGTGTCCT
>CAIKWV010000001.1 GCA_903831165.1 uncultured cyanobacterium | reverse complement strand
CTACACGACGCTCTTCCGTTCTGATCCTCAAGGAACTCTCCATCCCTGGCCTGCATCGAAGCGCCTCGGTTGGCGGAAGTTTGCCTCCAGCCGCTTGGCTGTCAATGTGTCGTGGATTGCACTTTGGCGCTTTGGCCGAACCCCTGGTGCAGATGCGGCTCGGGCCCACCGGCCTGATCGAGGTGGCCTGTCCCTTCGATCCGGTCACCCAGGCCCAATTGCGTCGGATCCGTCCGTCGGGGCGCTGGCTGAGCCGCCGCCATTGCTGGGAGTTCCCCCTGGAGGCTGCCGCTGGCCTGGAGCAGGCCCTGGCGGGCCGATTCCCGATCTCGGCAGAACTGGCCCAGTGGCTGGTCTGGTTGCGCCAGCCCCTGCCGCCCCTGCCGCCCCATCGCCAGCTGGTGGCCGCCGCCGCCCTCGATCAACCGCTGGTCGATGGTCGCCTGTTGTTCGCCCATCAGCGGGCGGCGGCCCGCTGGCTGCTGGCCCGGCGCGGTGCCCTGCTGGCCGACGCCATGGGGCTGGGCAAGACGCTCTCAGCCCTGGCGGCGGCCCGGGCCTTGGTGCGCCTGGCCGATTGCCGCCTGGTGGTGCTCGCCCCGGCGGGCTTGCATCATCACTGGCGCCAGGAGGCCGCCAGCCTGGGGCTGGTGTTGGAGTTGCACAGCTGGGCGCGACTGCCGCCGGAGCTGCCCGAGGCGGGTTGTGTGCTGCTCGTCGATGAGGCCCACTTCGCCCAGACGATCAGCTCGGGGCGCACCCAGGCCTTCCTGCGGCTGGCCCGCCATCCCCGGTTGCGGGCCATCTGGCTGCTGAGCGGCACACCGATGAAAAATGGGCGCCCCTCCCAGCTGTTCCCGCTGCTGGCGGCGGTCGGCCATCCGCTTGGCCGCGATCAACGGGCCTTTGAAGAGCGCTACTGCCAGGGCCATTGGCGCGAGCAGGCCGGCCGCCGCCTCTGGCAGGCCCAGGGCGCTACCCAGCTGGACGAGTTGCAGCGGCTGGTGCGCCCCCTGTTGCTGCATCGCCGCAAGCAGCAATGCCTCGATCTGCCCCCCAAGCAGCGCCAGCTGGTGGCGGTGGCCCTTGATGCCGCCGCCGCCCAAGGCTTCCAGCAACGGCTGGAGGCCCGGGTCGACGACTATCGGCGCCGGGCGGCTCTGGGCCAGGTGCGGCGAGATGCGGAGGCCCTGGCGGTGTTCACGGCCCTGCGCCAGATCGGATCGCAGCACAAGTTGCCGGCAGCGACGGCGTTGATCCAGCAGCTGCTCGCTGCCGGTGAGTCGGTGGTTGTGTTCACGGCCTTCGTGGCCACCGCCACGGCCCTGCACCAAGCCTGCGGCGGAGATCGGGAGGCCGTGTTGCTCACCGGCGCCGTTCCCCCTCGCCTGCGCCAGGGTCTGGTGGATCGCTTCCAGGGCGGACGGTGTTCCCTGTTGATCGCCACCTTCGGCACCGGTGGGCTTGGTTTCACCCTGCATCGGGCCGGCCAGGTGCTGTTGATCGAGCGCCCCTGGACCCCGGGCGATGCGGAGCAGGCGGAGGATCGCTGCCATCGCATCGGCATGCGCGGACCGCTCACCTGTCACTGGTTGCAGCTGGGGGTGGCGGATCAGTTGGTGGATGGTCTGATCGCCAGCAAGGCCGAACGCATCTCGCTGGTGCTCCAGAGCCGGCAGCAGCGCTGGGAGCGCCAGGCCCTGCCGGCGATGGTGCGGCAGCTGCTCGAGCGTTGGTGAGGGTCAGGCGCCGGGGGGGCTTGGCCCTCAGTCGCGGCAACTGTCGCTGCGCAGCTTCAGGTCGTTGCGCAGCAGGCGATCCAGCCGCGCCTGGGGCACCTTCTGTGCCAGTTTCACCGCGGCGGCGATATCCCGGCAGGCGGCGGCATCGTCACCGGCCAGGGAGTGCAGCAGGAAGCGCTCATTGAGGGGCTGGGGCTCCCTGGGAAAGGCTTTCACCACCTCATCGCAGCGCTGGATCGCCTGCTTGATCCGATCCAATTCCACATGCCGCAGACAGTCATCGACGGTCAGACGCCGCTGGGGCAGGGGCTCCTCGGCGCAGCCCACCAGCAGGGACAGCAGCAGGCAGGCTGCGCTGACCTGACCAGCAGCCCGCCTGGGCCAGCGGAGAGACCGGGTCGGTCGCGATTCAGTTGGCGTAGCGATCACTGCGAGTCTGGGCACCGGTGCCAGCATTACCACCGCCGCCGGCTGTGCCCGCGGGCGCCTCGGGGGATGGGGTCGCGGCCTGGACGTGGCGGATGTAGAGATCGCCCAGATAGCGACCGCAATCGGGATAGGTGGTGGGGTTCTGAACCACGGCTTCGGTGACCATCACCGCCGCATGCTCCGGCGAAGTGCGAAACATGCTGGCCCCCTGACGCTTGATCAGGGCGTAGGCCGCCGTCCAGCTGACCTCATGGTTGTTGCCGTTGGCTCGCATGAAGCAGTAGACCTGCGCACCCTTGGCGCCGGGGCTGTCGGCGGCCTGGACCTGGGCCAGGGCCGGGCTCAGTACGGCCCCAAGGCCGAGCAGGCTGGCAATCACTCCTGTGATCGCCGGCCGGGTGCTGAAGCGACGGAACGACCAGTGCGGGCGTGGGGCCATGGATCGAAGTGAGCGGGTCTATCCCGTGAAGCGCCGCCCAACCTATCGGCCTTCCACCCGTTGTCCAGATGGGCCAGGAGCAGGGCCCACGGCTTCGCAGCCATCGCTGAACCGAATCCGGGCCCGTTGCCGCTGCCGAGACATGCGGTTCCGAATCAGATCGAGGCAGCTGTGCCTGAATCGCAATCCGCCGCTCAGGTCAGAACTGCTGCACAGCCATCGAGTTCAAAGGTTGGAGACGCGGCCCAGGCGGGAGCAGCCTGAGATGGCTTGAGCGTTGCTCAGGAGCGTGGGCGGACGCTTGGATCAGAACGGCTTCAGGAGAGTGGTGAACAACCGCTCCCAAGAGCTGACAACCGTTCTGTCAGCCGCGTCCAGAGTGGACGACGACCGGGTTGCCTGTTGCCGAAGCGGTGGTCAAACGCGGCCGAACTATGTTTTTTCAGCAGTCTCTTCGTGCATCTCTCGCCTGGAGAAGCTGCCGCATCCCTCCCTCGGCGGTGGCCCCTCAGCCACCCGGGGGACTGCTGCCTGCCGCCGGCAGCACCAGCTTCACCACCAGGGGCAGCACCACCAGCACCGTGATCAGACGCACGGCATGGAGGGCGGCCACTGCGGCCCCCACCCCGAATTCCGCCCCCACCAGGCTCATGCCGCTGATGCCGCCCGGGGCAGCGCCGAGCAGGGCCACCACCGGGTCGATGTGCAGCAGCCGGCTCGACCAGAGTCCCACCACCAGGCCGGTGGCCACCAGGCTGAGGGTGATCAACAAGGCGGGAAGCCAGAGCTGGCGCAGTTCGCTGAGGGCGGTGGCGGTCAGGGCGGTGCCGATCACACTGCCGATGGCGATCTCGAGCACGGTGCGGGTGCCGCTGGGCCACTGGGCCACCTCGAGCCGCCCGCTCATGCTCACCAGGCCTGCCGCCAGCAGGGAGCCGGCCAGGGGAGCGGCTGGAATGCCCGTGCGCATGGCCGCCAGGCCGCCGATCAGACCAGCGAGTCCGTAGAGCACCAGATTCCAGGGGGACGACATTCTTCGGTAAGGGCACCGGGGAACCGGCCCAGTCTGCGTGCTGCCGGTGCGGGCTTGAGGAGCGTTGCTTTCTGTGTTGTCATTCGGCCAATCCAGTCTTTCCTGCCATGGCCACCCCCTCGGTGTCGTTCCGGATCAGTCGCAACGCCGAGGATCTGGCTGAAACCGTCCATGCGCTCTCGCAGCGGCTGGTGCAGCTGGAACAACGGCTGGCGGCGATGGAGCTGCACCTCGCCAGCAACAAGCAGGAGGATCCGGCCGAACTGGAGAGCCTCAGCAACGTCGAGCGTCTGCTCCAGGACTGCCGCCTGCTGTTGACGACGGAAACGCTGCCCCTGGTGACGGAATCCGAGACCCAGCGGCTACCGCTCCAGCAGCAGCAGGACCAGGACAGGGAACCGGACGAGGTGTTCCTCGATGCGGCCTGAGGCGATCACCGCCCTATCACCTTCTTGGCTGTTGGTGTCAAAATAGGAAGAAAGTGAACCATGGCTTACCCCTCGTCCCACCCCGCTGGATCCCCATCCCATGCCCAGGGACATGGCGTCAGTGCCATGGCCAGCGGCTCCCAGGGTTCCCCTTCCCTCTCCCAGCCCAGCTATCGCTGCCACTTGCAGGCCGGACCCCAGGTTGAGGGAGATCACCAACTCGAAAAGCTGGAGTTCGCCCTCGCCGTTGCCCTCACCCGCGGCGACAGCCATCGCTCTGCCCAGCTCCGCGATCAGATTGCCGCTCTGGGTGGCAATCTCGAGGAGCCCGGCACCTGAGAGCGGCCGGGGTTGATGCCGGGCATGGTCCGGCGCGAAGGCGCCTCTGGGGAGCCATCTCCGCCGGGCCATGGCTGTTGATCAGCTGAATGGCTGTTCTTAGAGCTATGGCTGTGGATCTATCCCCAGCCCGCGAGCGCCCGCTCATCCCTGAGGCGAGGGGCACGCTGCCGCAACGCAAGCAGCGCGTTGACCTGGCGTCATCCCTGTCGATGCCGCTACTCCTTAGGGATTGGCTTGGGGTCTGGATCGGCCGAGTTGCCGGCTGAGCGCCGCAGCGATCGCTTCAGTAAGGGGCTTGTCGAGCCCTGGTCGAGAACGGGGCAGGGGCCGCTGCCGCTGCCGGAAAGGGCATCCATCCGGATGCACACCCGGAATCCAGCGCATGGTTCCTGAGCGGTTGACTGGCCCAGATCGGCCCCCAGGTATTCGATCTCCAACGGCAGACACGTCTGAGCAGAGGTTCAGCTCAGATCCTCGTCCCCATGTCTGGGAGTCGGCCTGGGGCACAGCAGGCTGATTTGTTGCGCCAAAGCGATGATGTGCAACAACCTTTTTGCTGCTTCTGAACACGGGATCAGCCCTGATCCGACTGGACATGAAGGTCAAGCCCCATGGCCTGGTCTGTGCAGGGACGGGGCCAGCAAGCCCCCGGTGCCTGGTTGGTTACGAGGCCGTGAGGGCAAAGGCCTCACCACGGCGGATTGGTGCAGAAACGGGCGTGTTTCGGCTGGTCTTCGCGCCAATCAGCCGCTGTGCGGTTGGTGCTGGATCGGGATTTGATCACAGCCTTTGGGTGGTCTGATCCTGGGAGGCTTGCGTTTGATTCCTGATTTCATAAGATTGGCAGCAACGAAGCGAGGTTCGCTTCTACTGATTGGCGCCACCAGCCGGAATCCAATTCCCGTCACCAGCTGCTCAAGTCAAACACCGATCATCTGCGATGCTCCGGTGACAACTCTGTTCAGCGCAGAGTCTGGTTGTCTTCAGCACGGTTCCGTTCTCCTTACCCTTTTCACCACTCGTCTTTCCCTTCAACAGGAGAGCCCCCTCCTCCATGACCGCCACCAGGTTTCCAGTCACCACACCGATCAGCCGGTCCGTCAGTTCTGTCCCCGTTCAGGCGGAGCCCCGCCAGCACTGGTTGGATCAGGCCGCTCGCCTGGGCAGTCAGGCCGCCGAATCCGCCCGCGGCGGCGATGTGGCCCAGTCCGCTCGCCTGATTCTCGAGGCTCTCGATTGTGAGCGACGGGCGGGTGGTGTGGGGCCCCAGGTGCTGCAGTTGATCAAGCCCCGCAATTGATCCGGCCGATTCAGCCGTGAACCGTGAAAGCCAGCCCTGACAACAGGGCTGGCTGCTTCTGGCAAGGCCAGGCGGCTCGGCGATGGATATGGGAGCGCCGCTCAGCCCGCGAACACAGGCATCAGCCGGGCAACATCTCGCGCTGAGCTGGCCCCAAGGAGTGGCCTGGACAGGCAACGTGCGCCCGGTTTCCGTTCAGGGTCGGCGCGGTCGAGTGACAAGCGCCACTGGGCGACAGGGGTCTGTTGATCCTTTGCGCAGTCAGTTCTGCAGAACGCCGATGAACGGGGAGGAGCCGGCTGGCCAAGAGTCGGCCAACGTGGCTGAGACAGGTTGTTCAGCAGTCTCTCAAGGGGGACTCCAGCGGAGTTACCCGGCAACGCTTCAATCAGCGGACCCTTGAAAGCGGATGACCGGGCTCGAACCGGCGACGTTCAGCTTGGGAAGCTGACATTCTACCACTGAATTACATCCGCATCGTTGTAATTTAGCACGCCCATGCCCCCAGGCGGTCCGGGAGATCCGGTCCGCGAGCTGGGGGTCAGGGCATGCCAAGCCGATGCCCTCAGGGCTTGGCGGGTGTCATGGCGTCGGCGGGCTCCACACACTTGACGGCGGCGGAGAGCTGGCGGCGGGCGGCGATCACCGGCGCGGCCTTGGCCTTGAGTTCCACGGCAGCCTGCTCCAGGGTCTGCTTCTTGTTGCTGGCCACCTTGGAGACCTCGGCCTTGAAGGCCGTCAGCTGGGTGCTGAAGTTCTGCAGACGCAGTTTCTCCAGCTGCTGCTTGGAGCTGGCCAGGGAGTTGAGCGCCGTGGCCAGGGCTTTGTCGGCGGCGGTGGCTTCGCCCACGGTGGAGGTCGGCTTGAGGGCTGCCACCTGTTCGAGGGCCTTGCCGACGTTGGCCAGCTGGCTGCAGATCTGGGTTTCGGTCTTTTGTTCGCGTTGGGCGATGGTCTGCTTCTGACAGCCGGCGCTGGCCAGGGCCAGCAGGCAGGTCAGGGCGAGGAGAGGGCGACGCATGGAACCACGTAAGTGTTCGTGGTGGACGTTAAGGGGGTTGCGCCGCCCTGCCATCCCCCCTTCAGCGATTCAATTCCGCCGCCGCAGCGGCCACACCGGCGCCGGTGGGCACCTTGCCCAGTCCCAGATCCTGCAGGGTCGCCTCGATCGCGGCCACCGCGGTCAGCACGTCCCGGTCGCAGACGAAGCCCAGATGGCCGATGCGGAAGACATGGCCCTTGAGATGGTCCTGGCCGCCGGCCAGCAGGATGTCGAAGCGGTTTTTGACTTCCTTGCGCAGGCTCTCGGCATCGATGCCTTCGGGGGCCACCGCCGTGATGGCGGGGCTGCCGTGGCCTTCGGCCGCATACAGGGGCAGACCGATGGCCTTCATGGCCGCCTGGGTGGCGCGGCGATGGCGATCGTGGCGGGCGAAGATTGCCGCCAGGCCTTCGTTCTGCATGATCTCGAGGGCGGCCTCAAGGGCGAAGTAGAGGTTGATCGCCGGTGTGAACGGATTGCTGTCGGCCTTGGCCGATTTCCGGTATTTGCCGAGATCGAGATAGAACTTCGGCAGATCGGAGCGCTCGTAGGCCGCCCAGGCCCGCTCACTCATCGCCACGAAGCTCAGACCCGGCGGCATCATGTACCCCTTCTGGGATCCGGAGCCGATCACATCGATCCCCCAGGCGTCCATCGGCACATCGCAGGCGCCCAGGCTGGTGACGCAGTCGGCGATGGTGATGGCGGTGCCATGGGCGCGCACATGGGCGGCGATCGTCTGCAGGTCGTTAATCACCCCGGTGGAGGTTTCCGAGTGGGTGAGGATCACGGCCCGGATTGCCTTGCCACTGTCCGCCTCAAGGG